>JBIOWS010000131.1:0-4622 GCA_044868745.1 Candidatus Polarisedimenticolia bacterium | reverse complement strand
CTCTGCACGCCGTTGACGCTCTTGAGGGTTTCCAGGATGATTTCCCTCTCGAATTTCTCCATCGTCTCGTAGAACGAGAAGGCCCCCTCGCTCTGGATGACGCTCGGGATCATCCGGGGACCGCCATGCCTCAGGTTGTCCGGGAGAAGCCCGACCCCGATCTCGGGGGAGGAGGCCAGGACGACCGCCCGCTCGATTACGTTTTCGAGCTCGCGGACGTTGCCTGGCCACGGATGGTCGACCAACAGGGCCATCACCTCCGGAGTCACGCCGCGCACGTCCTTCACGTTCTCCGTCGCGTACTTCGCGATGAAGTGATCGATCAGCAGAGGAATGTCTTCCCGGCGCTCGCGCAGGGGAGGGAGCTTGATGTTGATGACGTTCAACCGGTAGTAGAGATCCTCGCGGAACTCGCCGCGGCCGACCAGCTCCTGCAGGTCGATGTTCGTCGCGGCGATGATGCGCACGTCGACCTGGATGCTCTGGACGGCTCCCAGGGGCAGGAACTCCTTTTCCTGAATAACCCGGAGCAGCTTGGCCTGGACGTCGTGTTTGATGGTGCTGATTTCGTCGAAGAATATCGACCCGCCGCTGGCCACCTCGAACAGACCCTTCTTCGACTGGATCGCGCCGGTGAAGGCCCCGCGGACGTGCCCGAACAGATTGCTCTCCAGGAGATCGGCTGGGATGCTGCCGGAGTTGACGACGACAAAGGCATCTGCCGGGCGGCCCGATTTGAGGTGGATCGCCTCGGCGACCAATTCTTTCCCCGTGCCGCTCTCTCCCTGAATGAGGACGGTCGACCTGCTGGGCGCCACCTGATCGAGCAGGCGGTAGAGAACCTGCATCGCCCGGCTCTTGCCCACCAGATGTCCGAAACGGGCGTGGCCCTGCAGAGCGCGTCGCAGCGTGCGGTTCTCGCTCAGGAGCCGGTGATGCCGAAGACCGTTCCTCAACGTCCTGAGCACGTCCTCGTTCCTGAACGGCTTGGTGAGGTAGTCGTGCGCCCCCATCCTCATCGCCTGCACGGCCGTCTCGACCGATCCGTACGCGGTGATCATCACCACGACTTGGTCCGGGTTCCTCCGCTTGATCTCCCTGAGAGTCTCGAAGCCGCCCAGGCCCGGGAGCATCAAGTCCAGGACGATGAGGTCGAACTCCTCGTCGTCGAGGACCTTGAGACCCGACTCCGCATCGGGGACCGCGGAGATGGCGAACCCCTCACGCGACAGGATCTCTTGCAAGACCTCGCGGATGATCGGCTCGTCGTCGATCACCAGCACTCGCCCGGCCTCCTCCGATCTCTCGCGCAGCGGGACGCGGCCGGCCGCCTGCACCTTCAGGGCCCTCATGCCGACGCCCTCCTCTCCTCGCTCGCGACGGGCAGGCTGATGATAAATCGAGACCCTTCACCCGGACTGCTCTCCGCCGCCAGGGTGCCGGAATGCTCCTTGACGATTCCGTACGAGACCGACAGGCCCAGACCGGTGCCCTGGCCGCGGGGCTTGGTCGTGAAGAACGGGTCGTAAATCTTGTCCAGATGCTCCGGGGAAATGCCGATGCCGGTGTCGGAGACCTCGATGCGCACCCTGCCTGAGACGGCCCGGGCCGCCACGGTGATGGTCCCTCCCCGGGGCATCGCGTCGACCGCGTTCAGCAATAGATTCATCAGCACCTGCTGAAGCCTGCCGCGGTTGCCGTTGACGCGCGGCAACGAGCCGTCCAGGCGGCGCGCCAGATCGATCCGGCGTCCTCGGAGGTGCGGCTCGAAAAGCTCCAGCGTCTCGCCCACCATGTCGGCGACGTCCAGAAGTTGATAGTCCCCTTCCCGCTGACGGGAAAAATTCAGCAGGCTGGAGGCGATCCCGGCCGCTCGGAAGGCCTGTTGCTCGATCTTCTTGAGGATGGAGTATTCGGGGTCGTCCGGAGTGCGCTCCTGCAGAAGCATCTGGGTGTACGAGGAGATCCCGGTGAGGGGAGTGTTCACCTCGTGTGCGATCCCTGACGCCAGGAGCCCTACGGAGGCGAGGTGCTCCCGGTGCTGCAGCTCCTGCTCGCGCGCCACCTGGTCCGTCACGTCGTCCACGGTGATAACCCGGCCTCGGGGGCGGCGATCCGGACCTCGGAGCGCCGCCTGAGTCAGGTTCACCAAAAGGCGGCGACCGTCCCGGGTTCGCAGCGAGGAGCGGTACACCTTGATCCCCTCGTCGGGAAGGCTCTCGGCGCGCGGTAGGTTCCCCGCGTCGCTGGCCAGGGTAAAGACCCCCGCGGGCATCACTTGAGACAAAGACAGACCCAGGATGTCCTTCCTCTGGGTCCCGTACAAAACCTCGAAGGCGTGATTCACGCCGACCACCCGCCCCTCCGGATCGGCTACCAGGATGCCGACGCGGCTGGACTCCAGAATGCTTTCGTTGAATTCCTTGAGCGCCTGGACCTCCTGCACCTTTTCCTGCACCGCGCTGTACAGGCGCGCCCCTTCGAAGGCGACGGCGGCGTGGCGGCAGAGGGAGACGAGGAGATCCAGATCTTCCGTCGTGAAGGGCTCCCCGCGGTGCGGCGTTCCGACTCCCAGGATGGCGACGACTTCCCCCTCCACCATCATCGGCAGGAGGTACTCCAGTCCGAGGGTGTCGATGAGGTAAGACCCGGTCCCAGTCTCCCCCACACCGGGATGGTCGCGGAGCGACAGGTAGTCGAACGAGCGCAGCATCCTGATGACCGGATCGTCGAGGCGCAGAGCCCGTCCGGGGGGCTCGCTCTCCAACAGCTGCCCGTCGGGATTGCGCACGAAGACTTGCGTCCGCTCCAGGCCGAAGGTGCGCTCCACCCTGCCGGAGAATTTCCTGCGCAGGGTCGGGAGGCTCAGTTCCCTGTTCAGCGCCTCGCTGAATTCCGTAAGGGTTCGCCGATAGTCGTAGCGCTCGCGGTAGAAGAACTGATCCACCACGGCCTGCATCCGCCGGTGCAGCCGCGGGTAGAAGATCACCATCAGGAACGTGGCCAGGATGAGGGCCAGGTTCAGGCCGCGCGGCGTGATCCCCCCCGCCGCGCGGTCCATGACGACGTAACAGGCAGCATAGGTGACCCCCGCCGTCAGCAGAAGTCCGATCCCCACGATGCCTCTCTTGAGAAAGATGTCGAGATCCAGGAGGCGGTAGCGCACGATCGCGGCGGCAAACGCCAAGGGGATCACCGCCATCGGCAGCAGCGACAGCTCGCTCCAGCCCCCGATGCGGATGTTGAGCGCCCGGGGCACGAGATAGAACAGGGCGGCCGGCAGGAACCCGACCAGACTCCCCCAGGCCATCCATTTCAGCTGCCAGCGAGTCTGCAGGCGCCCGGCCGAGATGTACGATCGCACCGCTTTGACGATCCCAGCGATCACGTAGACGGCGATGTAGAGCTCCTCCAGCCGATCCTTGAAGCGGATCGCAGTGACCGGATCGGAGAACCGGTACACCCCCTTGAACGGCACCAGATAAAGGTTGTAGGCGAGGAGCAGCAAGGGGGGCAGGTAGAAGAGGACCCGCCGGAAGCGCCTGCGCCCCGAGCCGCGATCCTCGTCCGCCAGCGCCCAATTGATGTGCAGGAAGAGCGCCGGGGCCATGAGGCAGCCGGCCAAGTCGCCCCAGTAGGCCGACCAGTCGGTCAGCCCTCCCTGCCCCGTTTTCGTAAGAACGAGGAGGAGGAACATCGCCTGGCACAGCAGAGCGAACGGAACCGCGGCCCGTGCGCGCGTCGCCCGCAGCCATACGACCACGCCGACGCCCAGGAACGTCAGCCCCACAATGGACAGGTAGTAATAGACGGGCGAGCCGCCGCCGACCCAGACGGGGCGGACGTCGTAGCCGGCTTGTTCGCCGTCGCGCTCCACCACGTAGGAGAGGGTGTCTCCCGCCACCACCCTCCACGGCGCGTCCTCCGCGGCCAGGGCGGAGGCGATCGGCCGGCCATCGACGGCACGCAAGTGGTCCCCGGGGCGAAGCCCCCCCTTCCAGGCCGGTGTCCTCGGGATGACCGAGTCGGCCACCACCCCCCTCGAGGAATCGACCCACTCGACGCCGGTCTCCGGAGCCACCTGGGTGACCTGCGAATGGAACGAGTAAGCGCCCCAGGCCAGGAGGAGGGCCGATATCGCCACCGCCAGAGTCTTCCTCATGCTCCGATCATCCTATCCTCAGAAACTGATATCGACGCCGCCCGCGATCCGCGACGCAGTCGTGCCGGGGCCGTCCGACGCGGCGCCGTCGTAGAGGGCGCCGTACGCCAGACCCTGATAGGCCATCAGCACCTTGAAGCGCGCGGTCGTGATGTCCCTCATGAATGAGAGATCCTGGTAGACCACGAGATCGAACCGCCGGTAGTCGAGCGCAATCGGCCCGCCGGCGACGTCCGTCGTCGCTTCGCCCGTGACGCGCCGATAGTTGATCTCGAACTCCGTCTCGGAGGGGCCGTAGCAGGCCCTGAGCTGGGTCAGGTAATAGCGCGCCTCCCCGGTCGACAGGATCTGAATCGGGGCTTCCTCGAGCGTGGGTGTCAGCCGCCCCGACACCCTCCCGACGCTCCCCGTGAGACTGCCGTGGAACCCTCCGAACCCTCTCTGCAACTCGATCCCAAGG
>JBIOWS010000130.1:0-2354 GCA_044868745.1 Candidatus Polarisedimenticolia bacterium | reverse complement strand
GCCGGGTAGGGATAAGCCGACATGCCTCGGAACGGCAGCGGATCGACGGTGTCGGGGAAGGCGGTGTGGATGTCCATATCCTTGCAATAGCCGCGCGCATAGAGCATGAAGCTGCGCACCCAGCCTTTCGGGAGCTGCGGGAGCCCTTTGGTCGGGAATTCAAGGCTGACCTCCTCCCCCTTGCCGAAGATGACGAACCGGTCGTCCGTGCGGGTCAAGAGCTCGGTCACCCTTCCGAACCGGGTGTAGTCGCCGGTCATCACGCGGAAGGGTTGCGTGTTGTCCAGGATCGAATAGTCGTAGATCTTCGGCTCGCGGCCGTCGGGACTGTGCTCCCTCGGGAATCCGCGGCGGTGCAGGTGGCCGCCGCCGAGGGCGATCTCGCTCACCTTGAGCGCTTCCATAATGCGGTCCTCGCCCAGCGGCTCAGCCAGGAAAATCTCATCCCAGTACACCCGCATGTTGGTGCGCAGGCGGATGCGCCGGGATCGCAGCGGCAGCAAGGGGGCAAGGTCCACCGTCATCATCCGGGGCATGCCCGCGGGGAAGCCCATCGGCTGAAGGACCGGCTGGAACGCGCCTTCGTCGCCCTGCATCTCGAGGATGGGTGGCGTCAGCACGATGCCGCCCTGGTACGCCGCGAAGTTACTCGACGAGTACTCGAAATCGACCCAGCCGTAGAGGAACAGGACGAGCCGCTCGGCGCGGGTGACCGCCTCGGGGAACTCCAGCGTGAGACTATGCATCTCGGCGTAGCCGGCCAGCCGGTCGAGGCGGAATCCGTCCGGATAGGTCCGGTCGGTCCTGCTCACTTTGTCGGTGACGTCGCGGCCATTCTGATCCTGGGCGCGGAGCGGATAGATCCGCGCCCCCCTTTCGATGGCGAACAGGCGGTGCGGGGGGCTCGCATTCCCCCCGAAGCGCTCTTCGGGGTACACGTCGATCCCCTTGGGGTGGTCGAGAACATGGAGTTTGGTCTCGTCCAGGTAGGTGACCTCCTCCAGGTTCTCGATGACTTGAAGATAGTAGGCGCCGTCGCGCGGGGCGAGCTGGCCGGCCTCGATCTTGACGTACTCCTCCGGATCCGGCTTGCCGTAGACGCCCGGCGCCAGCCAGAGTCCGAGACCACCGACGCCCAGTATGTCGGTGACGAAGCGGTGCTTTCCACCGTCCCAGGCGAACAGCAGGGGGCAGGAAGAGCCCTTCCGATCCAGTTCGACCTCCTCAACCCTCTGGCCCGCCGGCACGTCCAGCTCCGCCTGCAGGACGCCGCCCGGCCAGACGAGGCGAACGAAGTCGGCGAGGGCGCGATCCCCGAGCCCGAAGTGGGCCCAGGTCGGCGACTGCGACAGGTAGCCCGAGCCTGCCTGGACCTCACGCCGCTGCCAGAGCGCCCCCGCCTGGACTTCGACCTTGGTGCCGATCCCGTCCCGGTTGCTGTTGAGGCCGCGCGTCTGCACAGCGAGCCACCGGTTCCGGTTCCCCCCTTCGTTTTTCAGCAGCATCGGGTGCCCGCCGTTCGTGGTCACGACCAGGTCCAAGTCGCCGTCCCCATCCAGGTCCGCCGAGGCGGCACCGCGCCCATCCCTGACCCGGATCGATCCGAGACCGGTTTTCGCCGTGGCGTCGTGGAAGTTCGCCGATCCGTCGTTGCTGTAGAACAGGAGAGCGCTCCCGGTCAGGAACAGGTCGAGGTCTCCGTCGTTGTCAGCGTCGAACAGGACCGCCCCGTAGGACGAGACTGCAGGTGGCTTCGAGATGTCCGACTTCGAGAACGGTCCCCGCGGAGTGTTCAGATAGAGCTGGATGGATCGCCCGGCACCGGCGGGGAAGATCAGGTCGGCCAAGCCGTCGCCATTGAGGTCCCCCGCCGCCACGCCCCTCCCCTCGCCGCGCGCCGCCAGCCCCAGCCCCCCGCCGCGAGGGTGGAAACCGTCATCCCTGCGATTGTCCAGGAGGGTGTCCTGGCCGCCGGCCGCCGACAGAACGGCATCGATGTCCCCGTCGGCGTCGAGATCGGCGAACACCGCTCCGACCGATCCGCCCACAGGTCCGGAGAAGCCGAGTGCCGAGCCGCTCTCCCTGAACGTGCCGTCTCCGCGGTTCAGAAGCAGAGCGAGCCGCGCCGGAGCGGAGCCTCCCAGATCGGGCAGTCGGGTGACGAGAAGATCGAGGTCACCGTCGTGATCGATGTCGGCCCAGGAGGCACCCATCGCAAGGCCGGTCACCATGGCGCCGGCCTTCGACGTTACGTTCCGGAAAGCACCACCCCCCCTGTTTTCGAACAGTGCGCCTCCCCCCAGGCGGGTCAGGTAGAGATCGGGGTCACGGTCATTGTCGAAATCCCCCAGCGC
>JBIOWS010000129.1:0-3894 GCA_044868745.1 Candidatus Polarisedimenticolia bacterium | reverse complement strand
AGGATGCGACGGCGCACCGGTCCCGGCAACAGGCGCCGGTAGACCTCCGCCGCGCGGATGGTGCGGTTCCACTGGTATCCCGCGAACGCCTCGTCCCCGCCGTCCCCGTTCAGGGCCACCTTCACGTCCTCCCGGGCCGCCGCCGAAACGTAATAGGTCGGCACGGCGGAGGAGTCGCCGAACGGCTCGCCGTAGTGCCAGACGAGCCGGGAGAGGATTCCGGCGGCGTCCGGCTCGATGCGCATCTCGACATGCCTCGTGCCGCACGCCAGAGCGACCGTCCGCGCGTGCGGCAGCTCGTTGATGCTCTCCTCCGCGAATCCGATCGAGAAGGTGCGCACCGGGCTCGTGATGCGGCTCATCAGGGCCACCACGGTGCTCGAATCGACGCCCCCGCTGAGGAACGCACCGATCGGGACGTCGCTGATCATCCGGATCCGCGTGGCGTCGCTGAGGAGGGCCTCCAGGCGCTCGATCGCCTCCTGCTCGCCCCAGGTCGTCTTGTCGCGGAAGGTGATCCTCCAGTAGCGATCGATCCGCAGACCGTCCCGGCTGCAGGTGACGATGCTCGCCGGCGGCACCTTGCGGACCCCTTCGAAGATCGAGTCCTCGCCCGGGATGCAGTGGTAGGTGAGGTACAGGTCGAGAGCCCGCGGGTCGACGTCGGGGGTTCTCCCCAGACCTCGGACCAGAGCCCGGACCTCGGACGCGAAGACCACCTCGCCCCCCGCCTCCGAATAGAACAGCGGCTTCTTGCCGAACCGATCGCGCGCCAGGTAAAGGATCTCCCGGCCCACATCCCACAGAGCGAGCGCGAACATGCCGTTGAGCCGCGGGATCGCCTCGATCCCCCACTCCTGGTAAGCCTGCAGGATGACCTCCGTGTCGCTCCGGGTGCGGAACCGCCTGCCCCGGGATTCCAGCTCACGACGGACCTCCTGGAAGTTGTAGATCTCGCCGTTAAAAACAATCCAGACGGCGTTGTCCTCGCTGGCCATCGGCTGGTTCGCCGCGGACGACAGGTCGATGATGGCGAGGCGGTTGAACGCCAGGCCGATGTGTGGCCCGATCCGGAGTCCTACGGCGTCCGGCCCGCGATGTGTCTGATCGTCCCGCATCGTGAGCAGGCGCGCCTCCTCGATCGGCGCGTCGCCCCGCCGGTAGATCCCGGAGATGCCGCACATAGGACGCATTCTACACGGGGGTGTGAAGGGGCCCGTGGGGGAACTTTCAGAAATACTTCAGGAGACCCACGAGGAACTCGGTGTTTCCGCGCAGCGCGTCGAAATCCGACTGCACGGCGACACCGATATCGAACTGCAGGACGGTCTGCCACGGTCCCATCATGTTGCCGGAGACTCCGAACCCCGTGAACCTATCGAAGCGGTCCGAGAGGAGGCTATCCCTCACGTAGGCGTGATCGATCGACGCGTCGAATCGGAGCGCCTCGGCCACGTTGAAGGAATACTGGGCTCGCGCGACCCCGCCGCGGTCGAAGCGGACCCCCGATCCGGACAGGCCGCGCACGCGGCTGCCGAAGAAAGAGAACTGGTACTCGCTGAAGCGATCCAGGCGCGAGCCGGTGAACCAGGTGGCCTCGAAGCGCAGCTTCTGGAACAGCGGCAGGAAGAACTGCTTGACGACGCCGAACTCGAAGCGATCGTAGGTCCTCTGGTCGGGATCGAACTCCGCCAGGCAGGAACCCGGCGAGTCGCACGGGCTGGAGGGAAAGTCGGCCGCGATCCCGGGACTCGGCGGGCTCTCGTCTCCCCACGGCTGCCAGCGGCCCCGGCGACTCCGCCGGCCGGAGGCCGTCACGGTCCACGCCGAACGGTGGAATTCCCATTCCAGCGCGGCGGATTGCGTCGCCGTGTCGGACGGGACGAGGAAGGTCCCGTCGGTGTCCTCGTCGCGGCTATGGTTCACGTACTCCAGATCGTAGGTCCCTTTCACCCGGAAGAAGTTCCCCAGGGGCAGCCCCAGGCTTCCGGAGACGCTTTGCGATCGAGTGTCCACGTTGCTTGTCTTGCGCTCCTCCCCCTGCACGAACAACCGGTCGGTCACGTTGGGGGCGAACGTGAACACTTCCAGCGTCGCGTCCAGGCGCCTGCCGCGGACCGACGGATCGGTGAGGGTGAAAAGGTTGACGATCCCGCCGACCAGGGCGTTCATCTGAATGTCGCGGCCACGGAATTTGAAGTTGAAATACTCCAATCCGGCGGCGGGCAGCACGGGATAGTCGAGCCCGGTCTGGCGATACAGGCCCGCGAGACCGAGGAGCACGGATCGGGAAGTGTCATCTTTGACCTGGCGCTCCCCCGCTTCGGTCCGCTGCAGGTAGCGCAGCCCCTTGTCGGTATCCCGCAGCATCTGGTTGGCCGAGGCGTAGGACTGCTGCCGCGCCTGCTCGAAGCCGGGATCGTTGATCTGAATATCCTTGAAGTCGATCTCGCGGAGCAGGACCACCTCCCGGCCGGCGACCGAGACGATCTGCTGTCCCTCGATGCGTGACAGGAGCCAGTAGGTCGTCCCGTCGGGCCCGGCGAACGGCGCATAAAAGTCCTGCTCGTCGTGCGAGAGGATCGGGGGCTTCAAGTTCGTCTGTACCGAAGCCATTTTGACGGGCGCGAAGGTGCGCGTCTCGATCCAGGCCCGGCCCCGGTACAGGGTCCGGGAGCGGTCGATCGGCTCGAAGTCGACGACGTGGCAGTCGAAGTCCCCGACCTTTTCGCGCCCCTTGTACTCGTACGTGTAGTCCTTGTTCAGATTGATGTCCAACGGCAGCGTGAAGACCTTCTCGGGCTGGGGGATCGGCAACTCCGGAAGCTTCTTGCCTTTCCAGCGAACGCCGTTGAAGTACAGAGCCTTCTGCTCCCACTCGGCACCGGTTGCGCGGTCCAGGTAGAAGTTGTTGTCGAAGGAGATGTCCACGGTGTCGCTGCCTCCTAGCTTGCCGTGGTAGGTCAGCAGGGCCGATGCGCGGTAGTGCTTCAGCCGGTAGCTCTGCTCGGCCATGAAGCGCTGGTGGTCGGCCATGACCTCTTCGGCCGTGATCAGCCCGGTTTCCTTGACTTCGACCTCCTCCTTCTCCGCCTCGAATCCCTTGATCGGCACTCGCGCGTACTGGAGAACCTGGGGCCGCTGATAGACGAAGACCGGCACCCGCGTGGTGTTGCTCTTGAAATCGGTCTTCACGCGGCTGATCGGACCGGCCACGCCGCCGATGATGTCGTAGACCACCACGCCTCGCACCGCCGCGGTATCGATGACCATGCGCGCCCTGCCGTCCTGCGGGGGTGTCCGGGCGTAGAACCCGACCAGCCCCTGGAATGCGCCGGCGTCGAAGAACTTGTACGCCGTGATCCCCGAGAGCGACCCCTTCCTTTCCTCGTCGAACGGTTCGAAGGGAATCGACGATCCCGGCACCCGGCTGTAGGTCGGAATGAACAGTTTGTGGAGATCGAGAAGGACGCCCGGGAACTCCGGCTGTCCCTCCACGTCGGCCTCCAGGTCGAAGGTGACCACCGCGGTCCCTTCGCCCTGAGCGACGATGAATTTCTCCAGGAGGTCCGCGGCCCTCTGCCGGTCGCTTTCGCCGCGGAGCGGCACGGCCGTGGCCCACATCTGGGCGGACGGGTCATGCTGCAACAACACGTCGTAGGCTCGGGACAGGGCCGGACCAAGCTCGGTCC
Organism: Candidatus Polarisedimenticolia bacterium; assembly: GCA_044868745.1. Taxonomy (GTDB): domain Bacteria; phylum Acidobacteriota; class Polarisedimenticolia; order Gp22-AA2; family Gp22-AA2; genus JBIOWS01. The sequence goes on along the minus strand of JBIOWS010000129.1, from coordinate 202 downwards.
CCGGCGCAGGGATTACGGGTAGAACATCCACGTAGACGGCGATCTCCTGGCGGTAGAGGGCGTCCTGCCAGGCGAGGTCGACTTCCAGGGTCTCCTCACCGATCGCCAGCCCTCCCTCGACGATCAGCGCGTCCGGATCCGCCGAGCGGATCGAAACGGAGGTGTTCTTCAGCAGATAGGCATAGTCGGCCACCTTGGAGAC
>JBIOWS010000128.1:0-8779 GCA_044868745.1 Candidatus Polarisedimenticolia bacterium | reverse complement strand
GATGCCGAGAGGTCGCCCGCGGTCGAGGCGGGCGACCAGGTCGTCGATCTCGGCGCGGGTGATCGTGAAGGTGGGGAAGTCCCTGCGCTGACGGCGGCCCGCCCGGCCGCCCCAGCTCAGGGCGCTCCTCCCGGCTCCCCCGCCTCGAATGCGACGCTGCTGCGATCCGCCTCGACGATCTTTTCGTACATCGCGCGGATGGCGGCGTGCTCGCTAGCGGGCCAGCGGCTTCTGCGGGCCACGAATTGACGCGAACAGCGCACCGCCCCGTCGCTCGCCGACATGCAGCTCGTCGTCATGATCCCGATCGCCGATTTGGCGACGACGGGAGGTGGCATTTGGCCCGCCGCCATCCCCGCGGGCGGCTGCAGCATTACCGTCTCCTCTTCGTTCCACCCGCGATCGATGTAAAAGGGGAACTCCCGGCTCCCCCTCGAGATGGGATTCGTCTCGTCACAGGACAGGACACAGGTCCGTACGAGCATGACCTCATCGGTCATGGTGACGAGTCCTGGTGCCTCGATGCTTAACTTGAGGAGGAGTGGTTTGTCCACCTCGTCCAGGTGATCGATCGCGTGCGACTGCAGTACCCCGCCCGCGCGGTGCCTGACGACCCAATCCTGCAGGTAGGAGAGCCGGGCCGATTCGGCAGCCGGCGCGAGGGCCTCCCTCAAGTCGATGGCGTCTTCCCCTTGGCACTCGACCTCGACCTCAAGATCGGCCTTGCCATCGCGGCGCGGCCTCACCGTCACGCGGTACTTCGTGGCGCTCAGCTCGTTCTTCACGGGCAGGCTGACGATCTCTCCCTTGTCTTTGCTGACCAGTAGGGCCGTGGCGCCCGAGTCTTTCCACGGCATGAAGCCGTAGGGGGCGTAGGTGATGGTTGGGTCGAGCCACAGGAAGGCGCCCCCAGGCTGTGGCACCGCCACCACCGCATGGGTGAACTGGGAGAGCGAGATGAACTTCGGATTGAGCGCGCCTTTCTGCTTCCCGGCGGTGAGGGCCGCCTGCGCCTCGACCCCGATCGCCTTGAGAGCCGCCAGCAGGAGGACTCCCTTCTCTTCGTTGTCCGCCGTCCTCTCCTTGAGGAGCGTCTCCATCGGACGGACGCGGCCGATGACACTTGTGTAGAAGGGAATATAACGAAAATCCTCTTGGACATGACGCAGGATCGCCCTGACCCTGTCCTGCGGGTCGGCGACTCCCTGCAGCCAGCCCTCCACAACAGGCTTGAGCGCGGGTTGTCCCTTTTTGATCGCCTCGTCGTAGTAATAGTGGACATAGGTCGAGACCGAGGGCCAGTCGATGAAGAGCCTGTCCTGTCGTCCCAGCGCTTCGAGAAAGCGACCCCTCCAGGCCTGCAGAGCAAACTCCATGCGCGGGGTTGCCTCACCGGGAGGGGGCATGAGCTGCTCTTCCCGGTAGCCAGGCAGATCACTCAGCTCCCGAGTGTAGAGGTTGCCCTTCAGCTTGCCCTCGCGCCATTCTGTGATCTGCGTCGGCACGTTGGGACACATGACACACAGGGCGGCATAGCCCATGTCCACCGGTATCGCCTGCGTCATCCGAGACCGAAGCGTGAACTCCGGCCCCGCGAAGAACCAGGGCTCGAGGAAGCCAAGGAAGCTGTCATGGCGCTCGTAGCGGTATTCGAGAATTGCGCCCGGCTCGGCCGCCGGGAAGCTGAACACCCACTCTGTCCTCTTGATCCCTCCGGTTTCCTCGACGACCTTCTCAAAGATCTGATCCGGCGAGACCGCCAGGACGGTTCCGTCGGGTTTGATGGTCCGCGCCTGGATATTGCTGACCCGGGAAAATTTATCGGCTCCGACATGGACGTCCGCGTAACGCTTCCCTCGCTCGGTCAGGATTTTGAAACGCACGTGATAGGTGAGGGCGTTCACGATGTCGTCGCCCTTCCTGATGATCTTGCCGTTCCGCTCGAGGTTGAGGATGACCCCGTCGGCCTCCGGATCCTGGGGGACTTTCGTGAGGCTGCGCTCCGCGGGGGTGACTGGTGGCCACGCCTCTCCGGAGGGGCGTTCCCTGGATGTGGCGCGTCCGGGATACGTACCAGAGAGCGCAAGGATCACCGCGAAAGCGGCTGCAAACCCGATCGCGAAACCCTCTCCGCGACGCTGACGGGAGTGCATCACGCGGGTGCTCCACGCTGGGGACGGAGTGAGCGAAGTATGGCCGTCATTCTACCCGCTGGATCAAGGATGTCAAGAAGAGTTCCCGATGTAGTATCCTAGGGCACACGCGAAGGAACTCGGTGCCTGTATCAGTCTCATGAATGCCTTGCGGATCGTTCTCTCTGCGACCGTCCTGGCGTGCGGTCTCCTACCTTCCACGGATACGGAGCGAGCCAGCCGGGCCGCCGACAATGAATCGGGGGAGGATGCGGTTCTTCTAGAGGAGAGCCTCGAGATCGAGATCGTCTCGCCGACCGAGGCCCGGCAGCGCTATCTGAACCGGACCAAAATCCTGACCCCGCGCGGCGCAGAGGAGCACGGAAGCGCCTCGATTTTCTACAACCCCTGGGTGACGATCCGGGATCTGCGCGCTTCGGTCCTGCCCCCGGCCGGGAAGCGGGTGGAGGTCAAGAAACAGCAGGTCTGGGACGGGTCGGCCTTCGCCTCGTTCGAGCTTTACTCCGACTCCCGGCACCGGACGATCCACTTCCCCGGCGCGGTCCCCGGTGCAACGCTCGAGTACAGCTATGAGCAGGTCGTGCGCAATCTGTTCCACCTCGACACCGATTTCCCGCTCCAGGACGACATCCCAGCGCGGTCCAAGACCTTCACTGTGCGAGTTCCCGCCTCGTTCCCATTGCGGTTCACCGTGAGAGGTGCCTCGCCGGATTACGTCCGGGAGGAGAAGGACGGGACAGTGATCCATCGCTGGAGAGTGACCGACGTGCCTGCCCTGAGGGAGCAGATGTCGATGCCCCCACCCGAGCAGGATGTTCGGCCTCGCGTGTCGATCTATCTCAAGGAGATCTTCTGGGGAGACCGCCGGATCGACGCGACGACCTGGGACGGGATCGCTCGCTTCTACTGGGAGCTCGCACATGACCGAATGGTGCCTCCCGCCGAAGTCGGCGAGACCGCCCGCGCCCTCACGGAGGAGGTGGGCGACCCGCTCGAGAAAACTCGGCGTCTTTACGAGTTCGTGCAGGGGAAGGTGAATTACGTGGCGATCACGCTGGACATCGGCGGCTGGCAACCGCACGAGAGCGGCGCGGTCCTGCGGCACCGCTACGGCGACTGCAAGGACAAGGCGACCCTCCTGATCGCCTTGCTCCGATCGGTGGGCCTCCAGGGCTTCCCGGTTCTCATCAGAATGCGTGATGACGGAGTGATGGATCGCGACTACCCCGCCCTGGCATTTAACCATGCCATCGTCGCGGTCCCAGCGTCGGAGGGGTACCTGTTCATGGATCCGACGTCGGCAACGACGGCCTTCGGGGACCTTCCCTGGCAGGATCAGGGGGTGTCGGTCCTCGTTGTGAGGGAGGACGGCCGCGGCGACCTCGTCGAGACCCCGCTCTTCTCTCCCGACAGAAACCTGCGGCATCGCCTGGTAACCGCCCAGCTCGCACCCACCGGGGACTTGGAGGGGAACTACATCATCGACGCCTGGGGCCAGAGGCGTGACGACATGGCCGGGTTCCTTGACGCCAAGCCGACAGAGAGGGAAGACGCCGTCGAGGACATGATGTCCTGGCTATGCCCCGGGGCGCAATTGAAGGGGTACGACATCACTGCCCCGCGCGCTCCCGATGAACCGTTGAGGGTTACGATCCGCTTCGCCGTCCCGCGCTTCCTTGTGCGCGCGGGGAAGGTTGACGTTGTCTCTCCCCAATTGGTGCGTTTCCCCGGGCTGACGCGCATCGCCGCCTATCCGGCCCGACGTCACCCGGTGTTCTTCCCCTACCTCTTCAATGAGACATCCGAGGCCCGACTTCGATTGCCGGTGGGACGAACATTGAAGAAGGTTCCGGCCGACCGGACGATCGAAGGGCCCGGCCTCGCGGCAGCGACCCATTATGAACTCGAACACGAGCAGGACCGGGACGTCATCGTCGTCCGGCGATCGGTCAAGGTCTCGCGCCGGGAGATCCCCGTCGCCGATTACGCGGCCCTGCGCGATTTCATTGCGGCTCTCGCGGAGGAGGAATCCAGGGCGGTCACCCTGGACATGGCGGGGTGAGGAACCACTGTCAATTCGTGGCCGGGGAAGATTCCTGGAACGCAACGGATGTCCGGTCGGCCTCGACGGCCTTGTCGAACATCGATCGCACGCCGGTCTGCTCGCTGCCCGGGTAGCGACCGCGCGGGAGCACCAGAGCACGAATGCACCGGACGGAACCGTCCTCCTGCGTCTTGCAGGTGAGGGTCAGTGAGCCGATCGCCGACTTGGCGACCGCCGGCGGGGGCATCTGGGCCGCCTTCATCCCGGCAGGCGCGAGAACGGTTACGGTCTGCTCTTCGTTCCGGCTCCGATCCACATAGAATGGGTGGAGGCGCAGCCCTCGTGAAATCGGGTTCGAGTCGTGGCATCCAAGGACGCATCCCCGGACGAGCAGAAGCCCCTCCGCCCTGGTGACCAGCCCTGGCGCCTCGATGCTCATCTTGATCCGCAGAGGTCTGTCGATCGCCTCGAGATCCTGGATGGTGTGCGAGCGCAGGGCGCCCCCGGGGAGATTTTCCCGAACCCAGTTCTGCAAAAGGCTCGTTCGGGAGGCCTCGGAAGCGGGCGCCAGGTCGTCCCTCATCTCTATCGCGTCCTCACCCTGGAACTCGGCCTCCGCGTCGAGGACGGCGGGGCCGTCCGGGCGCGGCGTCACAATGATGCGGTACCGCGTGACGTTCAATTCACCTTTCTGAGGGAGGGTGAACACCTGCGCCTGCCCCTCCTTGATCAGCAGGGCGGCCGCCCCTGAATCCTGCCAGGGCATGAACCCAAACGGGGCGTAAGTCACGGTCGGGTCGAGCCACAGGAAGGATCCGCCTTCCTGCGGAAGGGCCACGACCGCGTGACTGAAGTGGGAGAGGCTGGGGAAGTTCGTGTAAAGCCCTCCTTTGTGCTTCCCGCAGACGAGAGCGATCTGCGGCTCCAGCCCGATCGCCCTCAGAGCGGCGACGAGTAGAACCGCCTTCTCCTCGTTGTCGGCCGTCCTGTCCTTCAGGAGCGTTGCGATGGATCGACTCCGACCGATCACCTCGGAGTATCGGACATAGCGGAAATCAGACTGCACGTGGCGGAAGATCGACTTGATCCGTTCTTGAGGATCGGAGACCCCCTGCAGCCAATCCGCGACCACCTTCCGGATGTCGGCTTCGTCGACCTTGTACGCGTTTTTGTAGGAATAAAGAGCGTATCTCCCGACTGACGTCCAATCGGTGAACAGGTCGCCATCACGACCGAGCGCCTCCCAGGAGACATGTTCCCATCCCCTCAGCACCATCTCCACGCGGGGGCTCACCTCGCGCTCCGGTGGCATCAGCATCTCCTCCCGCTCGGCGGGCACGTCGCGCATCTGCAGCGTGTGGCGCCTGCCGCGCGCCTTCCCCTCGCTCCAGTCGCTGTGCTCCGGCTCGGGATCCGGGCACCTGTCGCACAGAATCGTGTAGTGGGCGCCACCGGGAGCCGACTGCGACACCCGGGAGAGTCGCGTGAACTCGGGTCCGGCGAAGAACCAGGGGTCGATGAAGACGAGGTTGTCGTCGTGACGGACGTAGCGGTACTCCACGATGGCGCCGGGTTCGACCGCCGGGAAGCTGAAGACGAACTCCTTCTGCTCGTACCCTCCGACCTTCTGCACGAGCTTCTCGAAGATCTGGTCCGAGGCAACCGGGACGACGGCACCGTCCTGCTTGACCGTGCGCGCCTCGATATTGCTGACGCGGGAATACTTGCCGGCCGGAATGTGCACTTCGGCGTGGCGCTTGCCTCTTTCGTTCAGCACCTTGAGGCGCCAGTGGTAGTCGAGGACGTTCACATAGTACCTGCCTTCCTCGAGGATCCTGCCATCCCTGGTATGGAGCAGAATCACGGCGTCTGCTTCCGGGTCCTGGGGAATCGATTTCAGCGCGCGCTCTTCCTCGCTGATCGGCGGCCACTCAGGTGCAGTTTTCTTGGCAGCGGTCACGAGGAAAGGTGCGAGCAATGCGGCCAGGATCGGTACGAGGCGGCAGCGCCAGCGGATGACCAACAGACCCTCCAGGCCGGTCGATTCGGGGGAAGCAGGTGAAACTCATTCTACTCGGCAGCATGAGCGTGTCAATCGCGGCTAGCGCGCCAACACTCCGGCGGCCGCGCGCAGGGTCGCGATGCGTCGGCGCACGGCCGAGGCGAGAGTGGCGGCCTGGGAGCGGGCACGCGCGAGGTCTTTCTCTTCGACCGCTTCGCGCAAACCGGGCAGGGTCTCGGCGGCGTAGGTGGGGAGCGGGGCGTACAGGAGGTGGCGGAACCAGGGGCGCTTCGGGATCCCGGCGGGATCCAGGAGGTCCCGCTCGGCCCTCATCAGGGCGTCGTTGACCGACACGAGGTCCGCCGCGGGATCCATCGACTCCAGGGCGGAGGCGATCTTGGCATCGATCTCGGCAGCCGCGGCGTCCCATTCCGAGAGTGCGGCGCGCAGGTCCGCCAGGCTGGGGACCGCCGCTGCGTCCCCTCCGGCGGCCCTTTCCAGCTCGCCCAGATACCTCTTCGCCTCCGCAGGGTAGGGGCCCTCCTCGAACGGCAGGATGTCGGCGTTGGCCAGGCGGTACGCCAGCAGGCCCCAGAGGCGCACCATCGCCGCGTGGTACAGGAAGCCCGGATCGCCGAAACGGCTCATCCAGGCGTGGCTGTCGAAGATCGAATGGTAGACGCCGTAGGGGCCCTCGAAGGCGGCATCGAGCGACGGCATGCCGATGTGGTTGAAGAAGACGGTGTAATCGGAGCCGCTGCCGAGGACGTCGTAGATGATCCCCCTCTCCCCCGCGGTGACCGACAGGAGGTCGCGACCGTCCTTCGGGTCGGGAACGTCCCGCAGCGCTTCGGAGAGGAGGCGGCGCAGCGTCGGCACGGCGGACGCCTGGAATCTCGATCCAGAGACGGCGGAGTCGACGTTCAGGCAGGCGACGCCGTGCGCCGCCAAATCGTCCCTGAACTCCTCTCCCCACTCGGTCGAGCCGGTGAGCGTCCACTCCTCCGCGTCCCAGTTGCCGAATACGAGCGTGCGCTTCGGCCCGAAGCCGCGACGGGCGAGCTCCCCCGCGACCCGCGCCAGCTCGATCATCACGGCGGTTCCGCTGATCGGATCGACCGCACCGTAGACCCAGGCGTCGTGGTGGTTCCCCAGGACGATCCTCTTATCCGGCTCGACGGTGCCGGGCAGGATGCCGACGACATCGGTGATGGTGCGCGTCTCGAAGGAGGATTCGACCTTGAGGTGGACCACAGACGCTCCCGGCCCGACGTGATAGGTCAGCGGGAGCCCCCCCTGCCAGTCGCGCGGCACGACCGGGCCGGCCCGGTGGCTCAGGATGACCCGCGCGTCGCGCGCGGAGATCGGGATGGAGGGGATCCTGGGAAGGATCTCGGACTCCTCCGGCCGGATCCGCCGCGCTCCGGGGAGCGAAGCCGATCCCGGCGTGAGCGGGTCGCCCGGGACGATGAAATCGAATACCGTGGCCCCCCTCTGGACGTGACTGTCAGGTCCCCACGGCCCCTCCGGGTAGACGTCCCCCTGGACGTAGCCGTCGTCCGCGGGGTCGGTATAAAAGATGATGCCGGCGGCGCCGCGGCGTTGTGCCTCCAGAGCCTTCCCTCCGCGGTACCCCTTGAAGTAGCGCGCCAGGAGGATGCGGTCTTTCACGGAGATCCCCATCCCTGCCAGCGCGGCGAAGTCCTCCGGCCGCGCGTAGTTGACGTAGACCACCTGGCGTGTCACGTCGCCCGAAGGGGAGTAGGCGTTCCAGCCCAGCGCCGCCCGGCGGTCGAAGGAGTCCTTGTCGTCCCGGATCCCCTCCTCGCGGTTGGACAGCACCTTCCGCCCGGGCGCCACCTGCTCGAGGAGGGCCGTCTTCACGAAGCCCATGTAGACCCGGTACGATTTGAGCTCCGTCGACAGCCCCGCCTCCTTGAAGCGCTCGAGGATGTAGCGCGCCACCTCCGCGTTCTCGGGCGTGCCGGCGACGTGCGGCTCCTGGGTGAGAACGCGGGCGTGCCGCTCGATGCGAGCGGCATCCGCCAGCCGGAGCAGCTCGGACTCGGTCTCCCGCTGGCGCAGCAGGGAATCGCGCCGGAAGCCGTAAATTCCAGGGGCGCGTTCAGCACCTTCCGGTGGACGGGGAGCGTGCGGAGCGGGGCCAGCCGCTCCGAACGCCAGGATCGCCGCAACCAGGGCGCCGCGCGCGGCCCGGCCGGGGTCAGCGCGCCGCCCGCCGCACCGCGTCCCGGCCGGGATCATCGTGACGTCCCCCGCGCCGCGGCCGACGGCTGCTTTCGACGCTTCCAGTAAACGTAGGCCGGCAGGCCGATCGCCAGAATCGCCAGTCCCCAGCCGGACTCCACCGGTTGCCTGACGAGGGTGTTGGCAAGCACCAGGAGGCAGGCGCCGACGTAGAGGAGCGCTGTCGCGGGGTAGCCCCAGGTGCGGTACGGGCGCGGCCACTCGGGGTGCCTGCGGCGCAGGACGATGACCGACATCCCCGCCAGCGCGTAGAACAGCACCGCCGCGAAGATGACGAACGTGATGAGCTGGTTGTAAGTCCCCGAAAGGCAC
>JBIOWS010000127.1:0-3137 GCA_044868745.1 Candidatus Polarisedimenticolia bacterium | reverse complement strand
CCCCTGACGTCAGAGTTCCGCCCCAGTGAATCGGCAATCCACCTGAGTTCCCCGCGGCGATCGCCATCTGGGCTCCCCGGCGCCCCGGCCCGACCGCCTCGTCGATGGACATCTCGTCCGGATCCGTGCCGTCGTGCGCGCCGAGATCGGTTCCCAGGCTCATGTTGCCGACCCATGGCTCCCCTTCCATCGCGGCGATCTGCCGGATGAACTGCGCCGCGGCGGTCAGATCGCACTCGGAGCAGAAGATCCCCTGATCATCGAACACCCTCACCATCACCAGGTCGGCCTCCGGCGCCACGCCGGCGAAAGTGCCCGCGGGGACGCCGTTGCCCGTTTCCAGCCCGCTGCCCGCCGCGCTCCCGGAGACGTGTGTCCCGTGGCCGTGACCGTCCCCCGTCATCAGGGTTCCGCTCGAGGCGAGCGCCGCGTCGATGTCGCCACGGGAATAGTAGGCGCCGAAGGAGAAGCCCGGAGAAATCTGCGTCGGGGGCGGGTGGAGTGGATCGGACAGCGTCTGGTCCCAGATGCCGACGATGCGCGTCGTCCCGTCCGTATGCCTGAAGTCGTGGTCCTGCCACTCGATGCCGGTGTCCACGACGCCGATGATCGCGCCGGCGCCCCGCGTGCCGAAGGCGACGTTCGCGCTATCCGAGGCGACCAGGTTGGCTGAGGTGCTGATCTCGTTCTCCAGACGGTAGGTGCGCGCCGCTTTGAGCCAGCGGATCTCCGCCATCTCCGCGAGCTCCGAAAGGGCGGCGGCCGGCACACGCAGCGAGACGATCGACCCGAGACGCGCCCGGACGTCGACCCCCATCCCCTCCAGCAGCTTCTCGATGCGCTTCCAGTCTCCCTTCCCTTCAGGATCCGCCGCGAGGATCCGCCCCTTGACGTAGAGGACCGGCTCCCGGACGCTCCGATCGGCCAGGACAAAAGGGGGAAGCGCGCGGAGCGCCTGCCCGGAGCGCGGCGGAATATTTTCCGTGAACCGCCCCTGCACCTTGAACGACCCGAGCGCGAGGCGCCTCAGGAACGGGTCGAGCTTGCGGTCCCAAGCTCTCCGCGCTGATCCCCGATCGGCGCTGCCAGTTGATGGCCCGGCGCGCGGCCTCGTCGGAGACAGCGAGGCGACCAGGGAGATCAGCGCGAGGACCCGAAATACTTGGCCGGGCATGGGCGTAATAGTACGGCGAGATCGACAGGCCAGCAACGCCGCGGCCCGAAGGGAAGTCGTTTCAGAACGTGAAGCGTCCCCCGACGGTCAGCGTCTGGAGGGGACTGGAGACGTCGCCCGAGAGGTAGTGGAACATCACCTCCCCGCGCAGCTCGAAGTATTTCAGCAGCTGCAGGTTCATCCCGAATCCCCAGTTCGCTCCCAGCTCCAGATCGTGCTGGCTGTCCAGGTTGTCCGTCAGACGGACGCTGTAGAGACCGACCCCCGCAGTCAAAAACGGGTGGACGATCGCGAAGCGCGGCGTCAGGACGAAGTTCCCCATGACGAAGAGAGCGTCGGCGTCGCGGGTTCCCCGCGCGGGGGAGATCGCCTCCCGACCCTCTACGGTCAGGAACCCGGCCGTCGCCCGGTAGGCCGCATACCCTGTCTTCTGGTACTCCAGGGTGAAATTGACGGTCGAGTCGGAGCGGTAGGAGTTGTCACTGCGGGCATCGGCGAAGCCGATGTTCGTCGAGAAGCCGAAATCGCCGGCCTGGCTGGAAGCGACCGCCGGAACGGAGGACAGGGGTGACAGGAGAAGGACGATGGGTAAGACAGGCGCCGACCGCCGCATGTCAGATCCTCCGCGGCGCGCGACGCGCCGCCTCGTCATCCCCACACGAGCCGAATCGTATCACGCCGTGCGACGATCCCACTTCTCTTTCCACAGTATCTTGGGCCCACCTGCGAGGTGATCACCAGATCTTGTCCTTCGGCCCATCTATCTGATTCTCTCGATTCGAGTTTCCTCGTCCGAGCCCGCACTTTCTTCTTGACAGCAGGGAGGCATCTCCTTAATATTCGCGCGGTGGACCAGAGTGGACCAAAGTGGTCTCACGCAACACCCACAACTTAAGTAAGTCGACTTAGCTGAGAAGCAAGGCGTCCCAGCGGCTCGCCGCTCCCTGCAAACGAGCCTGCAGCAGAGACGCTGACCGACTCCGAGGGAGCAGGCATGCTGAGGGGGAATTCTCCCGCCAAGGTCGACGACAAAGGGCGCATCAAGGTCCCCACCCTCTTCAGAAAATTCATCGAGGAGAAATATGGCAGGGAGTGTTACCTGACCTCCCTGTCGGGGGAGTTCGTCCGTGTCTATCCAATGCCGGTGTGGCTCGCCCTCGAGCAGAAGATCGCCGCCGCCGGGTCGATCAACATCCCGGCCCTCACGCGTTTCATGAACCACACGAATTTCTACGGCCAGGTGACGGCGATGGATGATCAGGGACGGATCCTCGTGCCTCCGCGCCTGCGCATGAGCAGCGGCATCGACGGCGAGGTCGCGGTGCTCGGGTACCAGACGTATCTCGACATCTGGAACCAGGAAAAGTTCCAGGCGGTCCTGAAGGCGGGGCCCGTGACCGACGAGGACCGGCAGATCCTCGCCTCGTTCGGGATCTGAGGGAGCCGTGCGAGCGGTCCAGGGATGGAGACACGATCTCATCGACCGGTCCTCCTGGCGGAGACGATCGCGGCCCTCTCCTGCCGTCCCGGCGGCCTGTGGGTGGACGGGACCGTGGGGGGCGGGGGGCACGCGGAGGCGATCCTGCGAGCCACCGCTCCCGGAGGGCGCCTGCTCGGGTGCGACCGCGACGCCGAGGCCGTCGAGCGGGCGCGCGGGCGACTGGCTTCGTTCGGCGACCGGGCGATCCTCCGGCACGCCGATCACCGTCGGATCCCGGAGATCCTGGACCAACTCGGCGAGAAGCGGGCCGACGGGATCCTCCTCGATCTCGGCGCGTCGTCGCTGCAGCTCGACGACCCGGCGCGCGGGTTCTCGTTCCGTGCGGACGCCCCTCTGGACCTGAGGATGGACCGAGTGCAGCCGACCACCGCAGCCGATCTGGTGAACTCCCTCGCGGAGGAGGAATTGCAGGAGATCCTGGAGCGCTTCGGTGAGGAGCCGCAGGCGAGGCGGATCGCCCGG
>JBIOWS010000126.1:0-13883 GCA_044868745.1 Candidatus Polarisedimenticolia bacterium | reverse complement strand
GTCAAGTGCGCCGACAAGGCGATGCAGCGCATCAAGCTGACGGGCAAAAACTCCATCAGAGTATCGGAGGAGGGAGAGGAGGAGCCACAGACTGTGTGGAGCAAGCGGTGAGCCGGGTCCGAGGGCTAAAAGCCTTGATCGGCTGGGTGGCGATCGTGGCGGCCCTCCTTCTCGCCGCTTCGCGCGGGGCCTTCCGGCTGGTCGGCACGAGCCGCGGGAACGGAGGGCCGGGCCGCGAGGCCGGGCGGGAGGTGCAGGCCGGCACGCCCGCAGAAGCGGGGATCCCCGCCCTTCCGGCGCCCGACCTGACCTTTTACCAGGCGCTCGGCCGGTCCCAGGGCGCCCCCGGTGTCCGGATCGTCCCGGGAAGCGGGGGCGGCGCGCCCGGCGTCAGCGGCGGAGACGACCCCGCGGCGGGTGGTGCCTACGTCGTGCAGGCCCTGGCGACTCGCGACGGGGCCGCGGCGGGGCGCCTGCGCTCCAGGCTGCGAGCGCGAGGTCTCCCCGCAGTGCTCAGCGAGGAACGGGTCGGCGACCGCGTGGTCTATCGGGTGCGCGTCGGACGCTACCGCGACCGCGCCGTGGCGGAGATCGTGGCACGACGCCTGCGGGAGCGTGAGGGGCTGGATCCGTGGGTCCTGAGGGAGGCGGGTTGAGGTGACGGGCAGGCGCGACGCGGCGGACGATCGGCGGCTGTTCGGCGATCTGCTAATCGAGGCGGGATTGGTGACGCGCGGGGGCCTCGCAGCCGGCCTGGAAGAGCAGCGCCTGCGCGGTGGGCATCTGGGGTACGCGCTGCTCAAGCTGGGTGTGGTGACTCCCGCGGCCTTCCACCTCTTCCTGAAGGAGAACGGCCACGTCCTCTGGCCGGACCTCGTGCAGAGGATGCGGACCTCTCCGGCGGTGGATCTGATCCCGGCTGGGCTGGCGCATTTCTACGGCATGATTCCGGTGGCCGTCGAGGGTGGCGTTCTGACGTTGGCGGTTGCCTGCGCAGACTCGCCGGCGCTGGTTCCCGCCGTCTCGCAGCTGACCGGCCTGCGCGTCGACCCGCTCGTCTGTCCGCCATCCCTCATCGCCGAGGCCCTCGGCCGCTTCTATCCGGCGGAAGTCGAGCCGGGCGTGATCTTCAACGCGGCGGGCGACCATCTGTTCGTCCTGTCCGACCCGAAGCGCGGCATCCGTGCGATGCGGACCGAGACGCTGCAACCGGACGCCCCTGCAACGCACTGGCTGCGCGCCATCGCGGCCGAGGCGATTCAGCGAGGGGCCAAGACGCTCCGACTGGAACCGCTGCGGCGGGCGGTCCAAGTCACCTACGTCGCGTCCGACGGAACCGCCTCGTGCGTGTCGATCGCGGCGGGTGTCTACCCGAGCGTGGCGGCGCTCCTCGAAGGGCTGTCGGGACTCGGGACGCGTCGCCGGGTGGTGCCGCGCGTTGGGCGGTTCGTGCTGAAGACCGACGGCCGGCGAATGGGCGTGTCGGTGCGCGCACTGCCCGGCCTCCTGGGTGAGACCTTCAGCCTCGCCCTGCGCGAGGAGAGGATCGCCCTTCCGTCCCGCCAGGAGATCGAGCGCGACCTGCCCGAGCTCCTGCGGATCGCCTCGGAGCTGGCGTCGGCCAGGCGGGGACTGCTCGTGGTCGCCGGCCGGGATTCGGCGGAGCGGCGGGTGGGGCTGGACCTGCTCCTCTCCGTGCTCGACGATCGGATCCCGAGGCGGATCGCCACCGGAGGTCCGCAGGCGTCCTCCCTGCGGCTGCTCGCGCTACCCGACGACGAGGAAGAGATCTCGTTCCAAGCGCTCCTCGATCGGGCCCTGTCGCAGGCCCCCGAAATCCTGGTCCTCCCCGCCTTGGACCGTCCGGGGTGCGCCACCGCCGCCCTGACGCTGGCACGGCAGCGCGTCGTTGTGGCGCCGATCGCCGCCGTGGATTCATTCGCCGCCGTCGAGACCATGGCGCGCCGGGGCCTTGCCGCCGATTTCGATCTGCCGGCGGGAATCCTGGGAGTGCGCTTGATGGAGGGCCTCTGTCCGGCCTGCCGCCGTCCCTACGACCTGGACGAGGTCATGCGGCCTGGGTCGCGCCCGCGCCTGATGGTCACTGGACCCTTTTACTCTTCCGAGGGATGCGCGCTCTGCAGGGGTCCCGAAATCCCGGCGCTCGAGCCCGTCTTTGAATTCCTGGCCGCCACGCGCCTCGACGGGATCCTGCCTCTCACCGCGCAGGCCCTGCGGGAGGAGAACGTGCGGCAAGGCATGCAGACCCTGTTTCACGCCGGCCTCCTCAAAGCGTCTCGAGGCGACGTCGACATCAAGGAGCCCCTCCGCTTCCTGCTCCATGAACAGTCCTGAGGCCGCCTCGAGCCGAGGATCTCTCCTGGCCTGCGCCTCCGGTCTGTTGCTGGCCCTGGCCTACCCTCTCGCCGACCTTTGGGGACTCGCGTTCGTCGGCCTCGTCCCCCTCCTGCTGTCGCTACGTTCGGCGACCCCCGGCGCGGCCCTCCTGCGGGGGTACCTCTGCGGCGCCGTATTCTTCTCCATCCTTCTATATTGGATGGTCGGGACGCTGGACACCTACGGAGGTCTGCCCTGGCCGGTCGGCGTGCTCATCGTGGCGCTCCTGGTCTTCTACCTGGCGAGCTACGTCGCTCTGTTCGCGGCCCTGCTCGCCGACTCGTGGCGCCGCTGCGGACCGCTCTCGCTGGCGCTGGCGCCGGTCCCATGGGTGGGACTGGAGATCGTGCGCGGGCGTTTCCTGACCGGCTTCCCCTGGGGTCTGCTCGGGTACTCGCAGGCCCGCAATCTGCCGCTGTTGCAGTCGGCCACCCTCGGGGGGGTGTACGCCGTGTCGTTCGCCGTCATGGCGGTGAATGCCGGCGTGGCGCTCTTGCTCCTTCGGCCGTGGACCCGCGGAGCCCGCCGGGGAATCCGCACCACTGGTCTCGTCTTGATCGCGCTCGTCGCGGTCGCGCAGGCCTGGGGCTGGCTGGTGTTGCGTTCCGCGGAGGGGGACGCCGCACCGGGAGGGGTGCTGGTCGCAGCCGTACAGGCGAACGTGGCCCAGGAGAAGAAATGGCGGCCCGGTTCCGAGACGCAGATCCTCGAGGATCTCGTCCGCCTGACGCGGCAGGCGGCGGGCGCGGGAGCGCGCATCGTCGTATGGCCGGAGTCGTCAAGCCCGCTGTCGGTGAACCGTCCGGTGCGTGCCGGGGGGGCGGGCGCGAACGACTGGCGCGTGGAACCGGACAGTGAGTACGTTCGAATGCTCACGTCCCTGGCCAGAGACCTCGACATCGACCTCGTGTTGGGGAGCGTCGCCTACAGCTCGGGAGGCGGCGGGCTACGGGCGCTGAACAGCGCCTTCGTCGTGGGAGCGGACGGCAGGTTGGGTCCGTCGTACGACAAGATTCACCTCGTGCCGTTCGGGGAGTACGTCCCCCTGGAACGGTTTCTGTTCTTCGTCGACAGGATGGTCCGGGGCGCTGTTGCCGACTTCGCTCCGGGGACCCGTCTCGCCCCGCTGCCCACGCGAGCCGGGCGGGCGGCCACCTTCATCTGCTACGAAGCGGTCTTCCCGGAGCTGGTGCGCCGCCTGGCGCGCAAGGACAGTGCCGTCCTGATCAACATCACCAACGACGCTTGGTACGGACGGACCTCGATGCCCTTCCAGCACCTCTCGATGGCGTCCGTCAGGGCGGTGGAGAACCGACGCTACCTCGTACGGGCCGCCAACACGGGCATCAGCGCCATCGTCGATCCCTACGGCAGAGTCGTCGGCAGCACGCGACTCGAGGAGAGCATGGTCCTGGTGGGGAGCGTACGGGCGCGCGCGGGCCTGACGCCCTACGCGCAGACCGGAGACCTGTTCGCATGGGGCTGTGCTATACTCACCGCTCTTCAAAGCGCCGCGCTCCGCGCGGCGTTCGCGCGCCAGGGCCATGGAAGCGCGCGTCGGAGCCGATTCTGATGCGAGGTTTCGAGATCGACGAGCTCGTGCGCAGGGTGGATGCGCTGAAGACGCGGTTTTCCGAGCTCCGAGGCCATCTTTGATCTCGAAGCCACCACCCGGGAGTTGGACGATCTCGAGCAGAAGACCTCCGATCCCGGCCTTTGGAACGATCCCGCGCGGGCGCAATCCATACTCCAGCGCCGCACCCGACTGACCGAGGAGATCGAATCGATCCGCACCCTCGAGAAGAAGCTCGAGGAGGCGGAGGTCTGCGCCGATCTGGCGCGCGAGGGCGAGGAAATCGGGGCTGATCTGCATAGCGCCGTGGACGACCTGAGCACGGCCCTGGATAGGTGGGAAATCGAGATCATGCTGACGGGAGAGCACGACGGCGGAAACGCCATCCTCACCATCCACGCCGGCGCGGGCGGCACCGAATCGCAGGACTGGGCGGAGATGCTGTATCGCATGTACCTCCGCTGGTCCGAGGCGCGCGGCTACCGCGTCGAAACCCTCGACTACCAAAAGGGCGAGGAGGCGGGTATCAAGAGCACCACGCTGCTGGTCGCGGGGAAAAACGCGTACGGCTTCCTGCGGGCCGAGAGCGGAGTACACCGACTGGTGCGCATCTCACCCTTCGATTCCTCCGGACGGCGGCACACCTCCTTCGCGTCGGTGTACGCCTACCCCGACCTCAACGATGCCATTGACGTCGCGATCGAAGACAAGGACCTGCGCATCGACACCTACCGGAGCAGCGGGGCGGGGGGCCAGCACGTGAATGTTACCGATTCGGCGGTGCGGATCACCCATCTGCCGACGGGGATCGTGGTGTCGTGCCAGAACGAGCGATCGCAGCACCGCAACCGCGACATGGCGATGAAGATCCTGCGGGCGCGGCTGTACGACCTGGAGCGTCGCAAACGCGATGAGAAGCGGCAGGCCGAGGAAGGGGCAAAGAAGGATATCGATTTCGGAAGCCAGATCCGCTCGTACATCCTGCAGCCTTACAGTCTCGTGAAGGATCACCGTACCTCCTGCGAGAGGGGAGACGTAAACCGGGTCCTCGACGGAGACCTGGATCCGTTCATCCGCGCGTATCTGATGAGCCGGAGCGCCCAGGCAGCGTCCTCCGCCCGGCCCGGGGCGGGCGGGCGCGACAGTTGACAGATCCGCGCGGCGGTCGCTATATTGGCACTCACGTTGATTGAGTGCCAGAAAGCGGGGAGCATGCGGGAACGAGTGCTGGACGGGCGGGCGGAGGAGATCCTCAGGAACATCATCGCCAACTACATCCTGACGGGAGAGCCGGTCGGGTCGCGCACCATCGCCAAAATGAGTCGCGAAGGGCTGAGCTCGGCCAGCATTCGCAACGTCATGTCCGACCTGGAGGAGCTGGGGCTCCTGACCCAGCCGCACACCTCCGCAGGGCGCGTCCCGACCGACAAGGGCTACCGATACTACGTGGACTCACTTCTGCCGGCCGGCCGCCTGGCCCCCCGCGAGCGCACCCTCATCGACGAGAGCTTGGCGGGGATCGGAGGGGAGCTCAGCGAGGCGATGGAGGTGATCCCGCGACTCCTGTCTCGTCTCTCGAGCCAGGTCGGCTATTTCATCTCCCCGCCTCTCCAGACCTCCCTCCTGAAGCACATAGAGTTCATCCGGCTGCACGATCGCCGGATTCTGGTCGTCCTGGTGGACCGATCAGGGGTGGTCGCGCACCGGATCCTGGAGACCGAGGAGGACTACAGCCAGGGGGACCTGGATCGCGCCGGGCGCTATCTGGTCTCGGAGTTCGCCGGAAAGAGCCTGCACGAGATTCGGGCCCGCCTGGTGAGCCTGATGGCGGAGGAGAAGGCGGCCTTCGATCGCCTGGTGAAGAATGCCATCACGCTCGGGTCGCGCTATCTCGAAGCCGAGTCGGGTGATCGGCGACTTGTGCTGCAAGGAACGACGAACATCATGAAGCACCCCGAGTTCGCCGATATGGAGACCATGCGCAAGCTGTTCAAGACCTTCGAGGAGAAGCATCGTCTGGTCTCGCTTCTTGATCGATGCCTCGATCGGTCCGGGGTGCGCGTCCTGATCGGGACGGAAACGGACGATCCGGCTTTGGATCATCTGTCACTCGTGGCCTCCCCGTACCACCTTGACGACACGACCACCGGTCTGCTGGGCATCCTCGGCCCCACCCGGATGGAGTACGATCGCGCCGTCGCCTTAGTGGACTATATCTCCCGGCTGCTCTCCACTTTGTTGACCCGCCACCTCACCTGACCTATATTCGCGCCGGAGGCGGCATGTTCTCGCGCGCCCGCAGGAAAGAGCAGCACCGCCCGCCCCGGGATCCCCTCGAGCCGAAGGCGCAGCCGGGGGACCGTCCGGACGAGGCCGAGCCGATCGAGATCATCGAGGTGGTCGGCGTGGACGAGACCACCGGCACGGTGCGCAGGGATCCCAAAGAGGCGGCCGGGGAGGGGCCCGCGGCCTCCGAGGGCGCCGAGAGCGAGGCGTTGCGGCGGCATCTCCAGGAGGCAGTTGAAGAGAAGGACAAGTATTACGACCTCCTGCTGCGCAAGCAGGCGGAGTTCGACAATTTCCGGAAGCGCAGCGACAAGGAGCGCGACGAGTTCCGGGCCTTCGCCTCCGCGCAGGTGCTGCGGAGCGTCCTCCCCGTCCTGGACAATCTGGAGCGCGCCCTGCGGACGAGCGAGACCTCGGACGACCCGCTGCGCCAGGGAGTGGTTCTCGTGCACCAACAGCTCCTCGATAGTCTGAAAAAGGAAGGGCTGGCGGCGATGGAGACTCTGGGGACGGGATTCGATCCGCGGCTGCACGAGGCGGTCGAGGTCCTGGACGTCGAAGGCTTCGAGGAGGGGATCGTCCTGGAGGAGATGCAGAAGGGTTACACCTTGAATGGCCGGCTGCTCCGGCCGGCCATGGTCAAGGTCGCATCCGGCCGGGCTCCCAAGGCCTGACGGCGGAGACGGGGGAACGAATGGGCAGGGTGATGGGCATCGATCTCGGGACGACGAACTGCTGCGTCGCGGTGATGGACGGCGGGACCCCACAGGTGATCCCCAACAAGGAGGGAGCGCGCACCACGCCCTCGATCGTCGCTTTCACCGAGAAGGGGCAGAAACTGGTCGGGCAGATCGCCAAAAGGCAGTCGGTGACGAACCCGATCAACACCGTCTACGCGGTCAAGCGTCTGATTGGGCGCAAGTTCAACTCTCCCGAGGTGCAGCAGGCACGCCGTTTCGTGCCCTACCAGATCGTCGATGCCAAGAACGGCGACGTGCGCATCCGCGTGCGCGATCGGGACTTCAGTCCCCCGGAGATCTCGGCGATGATTCTGGCGCGCCTCAAGGAAATGACCGAGGAGCACCTGCAGGCCGAGATCCACGAGGCGATCATCACCGTTCCCGCTTACTTCGACGACAGCCAGAGGCAGGCGACCAAGGACGCCGGACGGATCGCGGGGCTGAAGGTGATGCGCATCATCAACGAGCCGACGGCAGCCTCGCTCGCCTACCGCCTCAACGAAGAGTCGGAGAAGAAGATCGTCGTGTACGATCTGGGCGGCGGCACCTTCGACGTGTCGATCCTGCAGCTGGGCCAGGGTGTGTTCGAGGTGAAGTCGACTTCGGGCGACACCTTCCTCGGGGGGGAGGACTTCGATCAGCGCATCCTGGAATGGCTCCTGCAGGAGTTCGAGAAGAAAGAGGGAATCTCGCTGCGCGAGGATCGCCTAGCGCTGCAGCGCCTGAAAGAAGCGGCGGAGAAGGCCAAGTGCGAGCTGTCCGCGGAAATGCGCTCGGAGATCAATCTGCCGTTTATCTCGGCGGATGCCAAAGGTCCGAAGCATGTGAACGTAGTCCTGACACGCGACAAGTTCAACGAGTTGTCGGCCGACCTGGTGGAGCGCACGCGGAAACCGTGCCTCGAGGCGCTCTCCCTGGCCGGCCTCAAGCCGGCGGACATCGACGAGGTTCTGCTGGTGGGCGGGATGACCCGCATCCCCAGAGTCATCGAGGTGGTGAGAGAAATCTTCGGCAAGGAGCCGTGCCGCGACAAGAACCCGGAGGAGGTGGTGGGCGTGGGGGCCGCCATCCAGGCGGGAATCCTCCAGGGCGAGGTCAAGGACATGGTGCTGCTGGATGTCACTCCGCTGTCGCTCGGCATCGAGACGCGGGGCGGCATGTTCACGAAGCTGATCGAGCGCAACACCACGATCCCCACCCGCAAGACGAAGATCTTCACGACGGTCGCCGACAACCAGTCCAAGGTGGAGGTCAACGTACTGCAGGGTGAGCGCGAGGTCGCCTCCTTCAACAAGTCCTTGGGAAGGTTCGAGCTGATCGGCATCCCGCCCGCCCCCAAGGGCGTGCCCCAGATTGAAGTGACCTTCGACATCGACAGCAACGGCATCGTGCATGTCTCGGCCCGCGACATGGCGACCAGCAAGGAGCAAACGATCGCGGTGACGCCGTCCGGGGGCTTGACGGAGAAGGAGATCAACGACATCATCGACGACGCGAAGAAGCACTCCGAGGCGGATAAGAAGAAGGCGGAGCTGTATCGGATCCAGGCCCGCCTCGAAGGGCTTCTGGAATCGAACATGAAGTCGTTTGCCGAGTTTGGCAACCTCCTCGACGAGGAAAAGCGGGCGGCCGTGAAGCAGATCCTGGAGGGAGCGCGCAGGGCGCTGGCGTCGGCGAGCCTCTCCGAATGCACCGCCTCCCTCGAGAAGCTCGGCGAGGCGTCGCAGATCCTCACGGACGTGATCCTGTATCGACCTTCCGCCAATGCCCCGAAGGGTCCGGCGGGAGCGGGTGGCTCGCCGCCCTCCTGAGCGGATTCGATAGGCGGCGCAGCCGCCCCGTGGACGAGCCCGCGGGATCCGGTGTTCACCCTTGAAGAAGCGCGACTACTACGAGGTCCTGGGAGTGCCGCGCCAGGCCGGCGAGGCAGAAATCAAGAAGGCCTACCGGCAGCTGGCGATGCAGTACCATCCCGATCGCAACCCCGATAATAAAGAAGCCGAGGAAAAGTTCAAGGAGGCGGCGGAAGCCTACGCCGTGCTCGCCGATCCGGAGAAGCGCGCGCGCTACGACCGTTTCGGCCACTCGGGGGTGCGAGGGGTCGAGAGCGGATTCGATCCCGAAGTGTTCTCCGGGTTCGAGGACATCCTGGGGAACTTCTTCGGCTTCTCGATCGGAGACCTGTTCGGGGGAGGGCGCCAGGCACGCGGGGGCCGTCGGCGGGGCAGCGACCTGCGCTACGACCTGGAGATCGATTTCCTCGAAGCGGCGTCGGGCGTCGAGAAGGAGATCCGGGTGCCTCGCTACGAGACGTGCGGCGACTGCCGCGGAACGGGGTCCCGCGGCGGCGCCCGTTCGACCTGCGCCGCCTGCCAGGGCCGAGGCCAGGTGATCCACAGGCAGGGATTCTTCACTCTCAGCCAGCCGTGCAGCGCCTGCGGCGGGACCGGTCAGGTCGTGAAGGATCCGTGCCCGACGTGCCGCGGCGAGGGTCGGCGCCGGGAGGTCCGCCACATCAGGGTCGGCATTCCGGCCGGAGTCGATAACGGCAGTCGACTCCGGGTGAGCGGTGAAGGCGAGGGCGGGGCACACGGAGGGCGGCCAGGAGACCTCTACGTGGTGGTGCGGGTCAAGGACCACCCGATTTTCCGGCGCGACGGCCCCAACCTGATCTGCGATCTGCCTCTGAGCATCGCCCGTGCAGTGCTGGGAGCCGAGGTGCCGGTCCCGACCCTCGAAGGGACGTCCAGGATCACGATCCCCCCGGGAACTCAGAGCGGGACCGTCTTCTGCCTGCGGGGTAAAGGGATGCCTCGCACGGACGGTGGCCCCCGTGGCGACCTCTACGTCACGGCCCAGGTCACCATCCCGACCCGCCTGAACCGCAAGGCGCGTGAGCTTTTCGAGAGGCTGCGCGAGCTGGAGGAGCCCTCCTCCGACGCGCCCAAGGACGTGTTCGGTCGCGTCAAGGATATTTTCAGTTAGGTCGGTGGTGGCGCCGAGCGGAGATCGGTACTTCCGCGCACGAGTTCTCGTGCCGCCGGAGCTGGAGGAGGCGGCCGTGGCAGCCTTCTGGGATGCCGGCTGTCTTGGCGTCGAAGTCTGCTCCTCGGCCACCCGCTCCGGTCGGCCTCGCCTGATGCTCTCCGCTTTCTTCTCCGGGCAGGCGCGCCGGGCCCGGTTGGCGACCAGACTGAGCGTGGCTTTGCGTGCCTGGGCGCTGGCGTCGCCGCCGGGGCCGCGACTGGAAGCGATTCCTGGCGGCCGATGGGTGGAAGCCTGGCGGCGCTCGCTCCGACCGATGGCGGTCGGTCGACGCTTTCTGATCGTCCCGGAGGAGTGCCGGGTTCCGCGGGGACGGCGGAGGCTGGTGATCCGGATCCGCTTCGGCCAGGCCTTCGGAACCGGCGAGCACGCGTCCACGCGCCTGAGCCTGAGACTGCTGGAGGAGAGCCTGGAGCGTGGCGACCACGCGATCGATCTCGGAACCGGGACCGGCATCCTTGCCCTGGCGGCCTGCCGGCTCGGTGCAGGTCGGGTTGTCGCAGTCGATCACGATCCGATCGCGCTCCGGGTGGCGCGCGTCAATGCTGCGCTCAACCGTCTCGAGGATCGGATCCAGTTCCGCGTGGCTGACGCCGGGCGCGCCTGCCGCGACGGGACGTTCGACTTGGCGGTGGTGAACATCGGGACCTCCGTCATCCGGTGTCTGCTGCCCGGACTCGCCGCCGCCCTGGCGCCCGGAGGAAGGACGGTCCTGGCCGGCATCCTGATCGACGATGAAGCAGGTCTCGTGCGCGACGCGGCTGGCTCCGGGCTCCGCCTGATCGAGCGCCTCCGATCGCGCCCGTGGTCGGCGCTTCTCCTGGAGCGCCCCCCGACGCCTTCGCGCTCTTGATCCTGTTTCACCCCCTGCTCTATACTCCGTGCGCATGGCCGTCACGTGGGCCGAGAGCATCTGGATGAACGGCCACCTGGTCCCATGGGACCAGGCCACGGTACACATCCTCGCGCACGTCATTCACTACGGATCGTGCATTTTCGAGGGGATGCGCTGCTATCGGACCCAGCGCGGCCCGGCGATCTTCCGCCTGAAGGATCACGTCGATCGACTCTTCGACGGCTGCAAGATCTACCGCATCGAGGTCCCGTACACCCGCGAGCAGATCGAGGCGGCCATCATCGAGACCATCCGCGCCAACCGCCTGGAGGCCTGCTATATCCGTCCTCTCGTCTACCGTGGCTACGAGACACTCGGTGTCGATCCGTTCCCCTGTCCGATCGCCGTGGCGATTGCAGTGTATCCCTGGGGCTCCTACCTCGGCAAGGACGCCCACGAGAAGGGGGTGGACGTCATGGTGTCCTCCTGGCGGCGTGAGGCTCCGGATACGCTGCCCGCCATGGCCAAGTCGAGCGCCAACTACATGAACTCGCAGCTCATCAAGATGGAGGCCATGGTCAACGGCTACGCCGAGGGGATCGCGCTCGACGCCGCCGGGTTCGTCAGCGAGGGCAGCGGCGAGAACATCTTTCTGGTGCGCAAGGGAGTTCTCTACACTCCGCCTCTCACCGCTTCGATCCTGCCGGGGATCACCCGTTCGACCGTCCTTGAGATCGCGACGGATCTCAAGATTCCCGTGGTCGAGCGCAGCATCCCCCGCGAGGCCCTGTACACCTCCGAGGAGGTGTTCTTTACCGGCACGGCGGCCGAGGTGACGCCGATCCGCAGCATCGACCGCATCACCATCGGCCGGGGGATGCGCGGCGAGATCACCGCCTCGGTGCAGAATGAGTTTCGCGCGCTGACCGCCGGAACGGCCCCGGACCGCCACCACTGGCTCACGAACCTCTAATCCCGCTTTGCTCCTAACAGATACAAAACAAAGCCCCTTCCTTGACTTCCCTGGGTCCGGGACCTAGATTCAAATCGTCGCGTGAGAGTCGTTCGTCTCCGGAGGAAACGCCTTGCACGTCAACGACCTGCTGAAGATCGCCACGGAACGGAGGGCGTCGGACCTGCACCTGAAGGTCGGCAGCCACCCCGTCATTCGCATCAACGGCCGCCTGACTCCCCTGAGCGAGCTGAACCGGCTGACGCAGGAAGACACCATCGCCATGGCGTTCAGCATCATGAGCGGTCGGCAGAAGCAGAAATTCAAGGATCACTTCGAGATTGACTTGGCCTACTCGGTTCCCGGCCTCGGCCGCTTCCGAGTCAACGTCTTCCAGCAACGCGGCACCGTCGGGCTTGTGCTGCGCGTCATCCCGGCGAAGATCCTGACCATCGAGGACCTCCTCCTGCCTCCCGTGCTGAAGACGATTGCCGACGAGCGGCGCGGGCTGATCCTGGTCACCGGCACCACCGGCTCCGGCAAATCGACCAGCCTGGCCGCCATGATCGACTACATCAACAGCCAGCGGACGGAGCACGTGATGACGATCGAGGACCCGATCGAGTTCCTGCACCGGGACAAGAAGAGCCTCGTGAACCAACGCGAGGTGGAGGTGGACACCAAGTCATTCGCCACCGCGCTGCGCTCCGCTCTGCGCCAGGATCCGGACGTGATCCTCGTGGGCGAGATGCGGGATTACGAGACGATCGAAACGGCGCTCACCGCGGCGGAGACCGGGCACCTGGTGTTCTCGACGCTGCATACCCTGGACGCCACAGAGACCGTGAACCGCATCATCTCCGTCTTCCCGCCGCACCAGCAGAAGCAGATCCGACTGCAACTCGCCGGGGTCCTGAAGGCGGTCATCTCGATGCGCCTCCTGCCGCGCGCGGACGGCGGTGGTCGCGTCCCCGCCGTGGAAGTGCTGCGCACCACAAACTTTATCCGCGACTGCATCGAGAACAAGGACAAGACGAAACTGATCCACGAGGCGATCGCGCAGGGGACGTCGCAATACGGCATGCAGACCTTCGACCAGTCGATCTACGGCCTCTACAAGAAGGAGCTGATCTCGATGGAGGAAGCTCTGCGGCGCGCCACGAACCCCGACGAGTTCAAGCTGAAGCTGCAGGGGATCGAATCGACCGCCGAGGTGGCCCAGCGCGAGATGGAGAGCACGCTCAAGTCGGGCTTCGAAGGCCCCGCCGGCGGACAGGCCGGGTCGGTCTTCGACCTGTCGCGCGCCCATGGCGCGGCCGGCGCCCGCAAGAAGTAGCGAAGACGCCGTGCGGACAGCCCACGGCCTCCAGCCGCGCCCACCCGCCCCGCTACACTCCGCGCCGTCTCTCCGCGTCCCGACCGAGGACGCGAGGCGGCGGGGTATAATGGCCGGCTTTCTGGGGCGGGACATGAGAAAATCCGACGAGATTCGAGAGGCGTTCCTCAAGTACTTCGAGGATCGCGGGCACCAGCGCGTGCCGTCCTCCTCGCTCGTCCCTGCCCGGGATCCGACGCTTCTGTTCACCAACGCCGGCATGAACCAGTTCAAGGATGTTTTTCTTGGGCGCGAGACGCGGTCCTACGCGCGCGCCGCATCCGCGCAAAAGTGCATGCGCGTCTCGGGCAAACACAACGATCTGGAGCAGGTCGGCCGCACGCCCCGCCACCACACGTTCTTCGAGATGCTCGGGAACTTCTCCTTCGGCGACTACTTCAAGAAGGAGGCGATCGCCTACGCCTGGGAGCTGCTGACGAAGGTCTACGCCCTGCCGGGGGAGCGGCTGTGGATCACCGTGTTCCGCGACGACGACGAGGCCTACGACCTCTGGCGGCAGGTGAAGGGGCTCGACCCGGCGCGGATCCAACGCCTCGGCGAGAAGGACAACTTCTGGTCGATGGGCGACACGGGCCCGTGCGGGCCGTGCAGCGAGATCTTCTACGACCTCGGCATGCGCCCCGGCGCGAAGGCCGAGTTCGATCCCAACGATCCGACCG
>JBIOWS010000125.1:0-14463 GCA_044868745.1 Candidatus Polarisedimenticolia bacterium | reverse complement strand
GCTTCGATCTGCGCCTCGGGCGAGAGCGGAATGTGAACCGCCATCTGATCGCCGTCGAAGTCGGCGTTGAACGCGGTGCAGACGAGCGGGTGGATGCGGATCGCCTTGCCCTCGACCAGAACCGGCTCGAACGCCTGGATCCCGAGCCGGTGCAGCGTGGGCGCCCGGTTGAGGAGGACGGGGTGCTCCTGGATCACCTCCTCGAGAAAATCCCAGACCTTGGCTTTCTGCAGTTCCACCATCTCCTTGGCGGCCTTGATGGTGGACACCAGACCCTCCTGCTCGAGCATGTTGTAGATGAACGGCTTGAACAGCTCGAGCGCCATCTTCTTCGGCAGCCCGCACTGATGCAGCTTCAGCTCCGGTCCGACGACGATCACCGAGCGGCCCGAGTAGTCCACGCGCTTTCCGAGCAGGTTCTGGCGGAAACGGCCCTGTTTCCCCTTCAGCGTGTCGGAGAGCGATTTGAGAGGCCGGTTGTTCGTACCGCGCAGGACGCGACCGCGACGCCCGTTGTCAAACAGCGCGTCGACAGCTTCCTGAAGCATCCTTTTTTCATTCCTGATGATGACCTCCGGCGCGCGTAGCTCGAGGAGCTTCTTCAACCGGTTGTTGCGGTTGATCACGCGCCGGTAAAGGTCGTTGAGATCCGACGTGGCGAAGCGACCTCCGTCGAGAGGGACCAGCGGCCGCAGCTCGGGCGGGATGACCGGAATCACGTCCAGGATCATCCATTCCGGCTTGTTGCCCGACTTGCGGAAGGCGTCGACCACCTTCAGCCGCTTGGCATACTTGAGCCGCTTCTGAGCGGACGTCTCGGTCTTCATCCTGGCGCGCATCTCCGGCGCCAGCTCCTCCACGCGGACGCGACGGAGAAGCTCCTTGATCGCCTCGGCGCCCATCTTCGCCGTGAACTTGTCACCGCTCTCCTCACGCAGCTTGCGGTAGCGCTCCTCGGTCAGCAGCTCCTTCTCCTCGAGCGGCGCGTCGGCGGGATCGATCACGACGTACGCCTCGAAGTAGAGAATGCGCTCGAGATCGCGCAGCGAGATGTCCAGGAGGTGGCCGATGCGGCTCGGCAGCCCCTTGAAGAACCAGACGTGGCTGACCGGGGACGCCAGCTCGATGTGCCCCATCCGTTCGCGGCGCACCTTGCTCTGGGTCACCTCGACGCCGCACTTGTCGCAGATGACGCCGCGGTGCTTCATCCTCTTGAACTTGCCGCACAGGCACTCCCAGTCGGTCACGGGGCCGAAGATTTTGGCGCAGAACAGTCCGTCCCGCTCCGGCTTGAAGGTGCGGTAGTTGATCGTCTCGGGTTTGGTCACCTCTCCGTACGACCAGGAGCGGATTTTCTCCGGCGAGGCCAGCGAAATGCGGATGGACTCGAAGTCGTTGATCGTGCGGGCCTTGTCCGAGAAGGGGGAGCTCTTGCTCATGGGTCGGAACCCTTCGGTATAGGGTCTCATCGAGCACCTCCTCCCGTCACGCTGGACCCGGCAGCACTGCCGGCCCTCAGCTCGATGTCCAGGCACAGGCTCTGCAGCTCCCTGACCAGGACGTTAAAGGACTCCGGGAGCCCGGGATCCACGGTGGTTTCCCCCTTGACGAGCGCCTCGTAGATCTTGGTGCGCCCGTAGACGTCGTCGGATTTGACCGTCAGCAACTCCTGGAGAATATGGGCCGCTCCGTAGGCCTCCAGCGCCCACACCTCCATTTCCCCGAAGCGCTGGCCGCCGAACTGGGCCTTGCCGCCCAGAGGCTGCTGGGTGATGAGAGAGTAGGGACCGATCGAGCGCGCGTGGATCTTGTCGTCCACGAGGTGCGACAGCTTCATCATGTAGATGTAGCCCACGCAGACCTTCTGGTCGAACGGCTCTCCGCTCTTGCCGTCAAACAGCACCGTCTTGCCTGTACTCGGCAGGCTGGCCTTGTCGAGGTAGTCCTTGATCTCCCTCTCCGTTGCGCCGTCGAACACCGGGGTGGAGAAATAGAGGCCCAGGGCACGGGCGGCCCAGCCGAGGTGAGTCTCCAGGATCTGCCCGACGTTCATGCGCGACGGCACGCCGAGCGGGTTGAGGACGATCTCCACCGGCGTGCCGTCCGGCAGGTACGGCATGTCCTCCTGGGGAAGGATGCGGGCGATGACACCCTTGTTGCCGTGGCGGCCCGCCATCTTATCGCCCACCGACAGCTTGCGCTTCATGGCGACGTACACCTTCACCAGCTTGATGACACCCGGCGACAGCTCGTCCCCTTTCTTGAGCTGGCCGATCTTCTCCTCGTGCAGTCTTCTCAGGATCTGGATCTTGCGTTCGGTGCGCTCCTCGATCTCGCGGATTTCGTCCAGCTCCCCCTTCTTGGAGTCGACTTCGATGCGCATGAGGTCGTCCACGGTGAGCTTGCTCATGACCTCGGAGGTGAGCACGGTGCCCTTGGTCAGGAGCTCCTTTTTCTTGCGCTTCTCCGTAAGCGGCGCCGTCAGCTTCTTGTCGGAGAGTATCTCGGTGATCCGGTTGCGGTTCTCCTCCTTCAGGATGCGGATCTCGTCGTTGAGGTTCTTCTCCAGGCGGCCGATCTGATCCTGCTCGATCTGCAGTGCCCGTCCGTCCTTCTCCACACCCTTGCGGCAGAAGATCTTCACGTCCACGACGGTGCCCTCGATCCCCGGAGGGGTCGTGAGGGAGGCGTCGCGCACGTCGCCGGACTTCTCGCCGAAGATCGCCCTGAGAAGCTTCTCCTCCGGCGTGAGCTGCGTTTCCCCCTTGGGGGTGACCTTCCCGACCAGGATGTCTCCCGGCCGCACGTGGGCCCCGATCCGGATGATGCCGGAGTCGTCCAAGTCCCTCAGGAAATCCTCCGAGACGTTGGGGATGTCGCGGGTGATCTCCTCGGGACCCAGCTTCGTATCGCGCGCCTCGATCTCGAACTCCTCGATGTGGATCGAGGTGAAATAGTCGTCGGTGACCAGTCGCTCCGACACGAGGATGGCGTCCTCGAAGTTGTAGCCCCGCCAGGGCATGAATGCCACCAGGACATTCCGGCCGAGGGCCAGCTCCCCGAGATCGGTGCACGGGCCGTCCGCGAGCACGTCGCCTTTGCGCACCTTCTGTCCGACCCGCACCACGGGCTGCTGGTTAATGCAGGTGTTCTGGTTGGAGCGCTTGAACTTCGTCAGGTTGTAAATGTCGGCCCCGAAGTCCTCGCTCTCACGCCCCTTCAAGCCGTACCCCTCGCCGGAGACGCGGATGATGATGCGCTGCGAATCGACGTTGTCCACGGTCCCTTCGCGCTGGCACAGCACGACCGCGCCGGAGTCCCGGGCGGTGATCTTTTCCATGCCGGTGCCGACGAGGGGTGCCTCGGCCCGCACGAGCGGGACCGCCTGCCGCTGCATGTTGGACCCCATGAGCGCCCGGTTGGCGTCGTCATTCTCCAGGAAGGGGATGAGCGAGGCCGCGACCGATACGAGCTGTTTCGGGGAAACGTCGATGTACTGCACCTCGTCCCGGTGGACGAACTTGAACTCGCCCGCCACGCGCGCCGTCACGCGCTCCTGCACGATACGGCCTTCGTTGTCGACCTCCACGTTGGCCTGCGCGATCACCCCGCGGTCCTCCTCCCAGGCGGTGAGGTAGAACGGGTGCGGCTCGAAGTCCGGCAGGCGGGCCTTCTTGTTCTTCCGCGTGCCGCGCAGCAATTTCTCCAGCTCCGATTTCTCGACCACCTGGCCCAGCTCAAGCCCCGAATCGCCCTTGGCCGTGATGCGCGAATAGTCCTGTACGACGCCCGACTGGACCCGGCGGTACGGCGATTCGATGAAGCCGAATTCGTTGATCCGTGCGTAGCAGGACAGGGAGGAAATCAGTCCGATGTTCGGTCCCTCCGGCGTCTCGATGGGGCAGATCCGCCCGTAGTGGGTCGGATGGACGTCGCGGACCTCGAACCCCGCCCGCTCGCGCGACAGCCCGCCCGGACCGAGGGCCGAGAGCCGGCGCTTGTGGGTGATTTCCGACAGCGGGTTGGTCTGATCCATGAACTGCGATAGCTGCGAGGACCCGAAGAATTCCTGGATGGCCGCCATGACCGGTTTGGCGTTGATCAGATCGTGCGGCATCGCGGTGGTCATCTCCTGGTAGACCGACATCTTCTCCTTGATGGCCCGCTCCATGCGCACCAGCCCGATGCGGAACTGGTTCTCCAGCAGCTCGCCCACCGCGCGGACGCGCCGGTTGCCCAGGTGATCGATGTCATCCACGCCCGCGGGGTTACGCCGCAGCCCGAGCAGGTACTTCAGCACCAGGATGAAGTCGTCCACCGTCAGAACCCGCTGGTCCAGGGGGAGGTCGGTCCCCAGCTTGGTGTTCATCTTGAGCCGACCGACGCGCGACAGGTCGTAGCGGTTCGGGTCGAAGAACATCCCTTGGAAGAGCGTGCGCGATCCCTCCAGAGTGGGGGGGTCCCCGGGGCGCAGTTTCCGGTAGATCTCGACCAGCGCCTCCTCCGCAGTCTTCACCGCGTCCTTTCGGAGGGTCTCGGAGAGCACCGCGCCGATCTCCGATTCGAGCGGGAAGAAGATGTCGAACGATCCAACGCCCCGCGTCACGGCCTCGTCCAGGACTTTTCCGGTCAACCGCTCGTTCGCCTCGAGAAGAATTTCCCCCGTCTGCGTGTCGACGATGTCACGGACCGCCAAGGCCCCCTCGAGCTCCTCGGGGTCGACCGGCACCCCCTCGATGCCCGACTTCTCGAGCTGGGCGAGATTGGCCTGGGTGATCTTCTTGCCTTTGCCGACTAGCACCTCCTTGCCCTTCCTGTCCATGACGTCGGCGCGGGTCTTGTGGCCGACCAGCCCGGGCGAGAGCTTCCAGAAGAACTTCTTGCTCTCGACAACGACCGCTTCGGTCCGGTAGAAGCGGCGCAAGATCTCCTCGTCGGCCTTCATTCCCAGCGCCCGCAGCACGACCGATCCGAGAAACTTCCGCTTGCGATCGATGCGGACGTACAGGAGGTCCTTGTCGTCGTATTCGAACTCGAGCCAGGAGCCCCGGTACGGGATGACCTTCGCCATCCACACCTTCTTGTGATCGTCGCTCTGGAAGAACACGCCCGGCGAGCGATGCAACTGCGAGACGATGACGCGCTCCGTACCGTTGATGATGAAAGTCCCGTTCTCGGTGAGCAGGGGGATTTCGCCGAAATACACCTCCTGCTCCTTGATGTCGCGGATCTCCTTGGATCCCGACGCCGAGTCCTTCTCGTAGACCACCAGCCGGATCTTGACCTTGAGCGGGACCGTGAAATGCATCCCGCGCTCCTGGCACTCGGCGACGTCGTACTTGAACTTAAGCGACACCGGGTCGCCGCACATCTCGCAGTGGTCGACGCGATTCTCGTTGGCCCAGCCGCAATCCGGACAGGTGTGGCGCGGCGCCTTGGCGTTCTGGGAGATGGTCTTCTTGCCGCACTTCACGCAGGTGATCCTCAGATGCTCCAATCCCTCGAGCTTGCCGCATTTGCACTCCCAGTTGCCGATGGTGTACTCGACGAATTCGAGCGAGCAGGTCTGCCGGAAGTCGCTGATGGGGAAGATCGACTTGAAGACCGCCTGGAGCCCGGTATCCTCACGATCGGCGGGCGCGGTGTAGATCTGCAGGAACCGCTCGTACGATCGCTTCTGCACCTCGATCAGGTTCGGGATCGGTATCGAGGTGTGGATCTTGGAGAAGTTGACGCGCTCACGACCGTTGGACTGCACCTCTGGGTTCATCATCGGGGTCTGGATGCTCCCTTGCGCCCGTCGACCGGACGACGCCCGGCTTCCGGGACGCCTGTCCCGCGTTCTGTGCGGATCCCGAGCCCACCGGCCGTGCGCCGCGACGGTGCGGACCGGCCCGGTGGGATCATGGAGCCGAACTGCGGTTGACTGGATGGCACGGCGTCGAGAACGGCTTATTTCAGCTCGACCTTGGCGCCCGCCTCCGCGAATTTCTTCTTGATCTCCTCGGCTTCCGACTTGGTGACTCCCTCCTTCACCAGCTTCGGCGCGCCGTCCACCAGGTCCTTCGCCTCTTTCAGACCGAGGCTCGTCACCTCGCGGACGACTTTGATGACGTTGATCTTCTTGTCTCCGACCTCGATCAGGACGACGTCAAAGGCGTCCTTCGCCTCGGCCGCCGCCGGGGCGGCTCCCGCGACGGCCCCCGCCGCACCCATCATGACCGGCATTCCGGCCGCGGCCGAGACCCCGAACTCGCTCTCGAGCTCTTTGACGAGCTCGGCCACCTCGAGCATGGGGGCCTGCTTGAGGTAGTTCTTAACGTCCTCCTTGGTGATGGCTGGCATCGTGCCCTCCTGGTTTCGATCTCGTTTCGCGTCGCCGCGCCAGGCGCCGCGTTCCTGGCTAGGCCGCCGGTGCCCCGGGTGCGGGGGATGCGCCTGCGCCCTCTCCCTTCTCCCTTCCGATCTCGTTCATGACCCGCACCAGTTGACGGGCGGGGCCCTGCAGAACCGTGAGCAGGCGGCCGATTGGGCTGTTCAGGACCGCCATGAACCGGGATACCAGGACCTCGCGCGACGGGAGCGCGGCGAGCACCTTCACCGCCTGGGGGTCGACCAGTCTGCCGTCCACGAAGCCCGCCTTGACCTGGAGCCCCTGGTTCTCCTTGCCGAAGTCCTCCAGCACCTTGGCCAGCGACGCGGGGTCCTTCGTACAGTAGGCGATCGCCGTCGGCCCCTTGAAGTGCGGACCCAGCGGCTTCAGGGGGGTCTCCTGCAGAACTCGCAGCGCCAGACGGTTCTTGATGACCCGGTAGCGCGAGGCGGCCGCGCGCACTTTTTTGCGAAGTGTGACGACCTGATTCACAGTGAGCCCGCGGTAGGCCAGCACGAAGGTGGGCGGGGCCCCCTTCAACGCCTCCTTGAGCGATTCCATTTCTACTGCCTTGTCCCGTTTGTTCATGCTGCCTCTTCGAGCCTCACGCCAGCGCCTCAAGGCTCGGGAGATCCAGTTTGACGCCCGGGCTCATCGTGCTCGACACGTAGGCCGAGCGCAGGTACTTTCCCTTGGCCG
Organism: Candidatus Polarisedimenticolia bacterium; assembly: GCA_044868745.1. Lineage (GTDB taxonomy): Bacteria > Acidobacteriota > Polarisedimenticolia > Gp22-AA2 > Gp22-AA2 > JBIOWS01. The sequence goes on along the minus strand of JBIOWS010000125.1, from coordinate 7,391 downwards.
TCGGGGGCTTGGCGCGCAGAACGGCGACGACCAGGGCGCGGGCGTTCTCCAGGAGCCGTCGCTCGTCGAAAGACGACTTGCCAAACGGGACGTGAATGATGGAGGTCTTGTCCACCCTGAACTCCACCTTCCCGGCCTTGATCTCCTGCACCGCCTTGGCCACCTCGAAGGTAACCGTGCCGGTCTTCGGGTTCGGCATGAGGCCCTTGGGCCCCAGGATCTTCCCCAGCTTGCCGACGTCCTTCATGGTGTCGGGAGTGGCCACGACCGCGTCGAAATCGAGCCAGCCTCCCTGGATCTTTTGCGCCAACTCCACGCCGCCGGCGTGATCGGCGCCGGCTTTCTCCGCCTCCTTGATCTTCTCGCCCGTGGCGATCACCAGGACCTTCTTCGAGGTGCCCGTGCCGTGCGGCAGGACCACGGTGCCGCGCACGAGCTGGTCGGCGTGCTTCGGGTCGACCCCGAGGAGAAGGGACAGCTCCAGCGTCTCGTCGAAGGCGGCGGACCTGATCTTCTTCACCAGCGTAATCGCCTCATCCAGGGTGCAGGGCTTCGCCGGCACCTGCGCCCGCGCCGCGGCGTACTTCTTCCCGTGTCGCTTCATCAGCCCGCCACCTCGATCCCCATGCTGCGCGCCGTACCGAGGACGGTGCGAATCGCCGCCTGCAGGTCGTCGGTGTTGAGGTCGGGCATCTTGGTGCGCGCGATCTCCTCCACCTGCGCCATGCTGATCTTGCCGACCTTCTCCTTGTTCGGCACGCCCGATCCTTTCGCCAGCCCGGCGGCCTTCTTGAGCAGGATGCTGGCGGGGGGCGTTTTTGTGATGAAGGTGTAGGACCGGTCGGCGTACACGGTCACAATGACGGGGATGATCATCCCCTCTCCCGCCTTGGCGGTCTGGGCGTTGAAGTTCTTGCAGAAGTCCATGATGTTCACGCCCTGCTGTCCAAGGGCCGGACCGACGGGCGGGGCCGGTGTTGCCTTCCCGGCGGGGATATGGAGCTTGACGAACCCGACCACCTTTTTCGCCATGATCCCGCTCCGCGTCCTTCTGCGCCGCGACCGTGTGCGGTTTTGAGCCTAGAGTTTCTCGACCTTCAGGAAATCGAGCTCGACCGGGGTTGACCGTCCGAAGATGGTCACCATCACCTTGACCGTGGCGCGGTCATTGTTCACTTCGTCCACCATCCCGGAGAAGTTGGAAAACGGTCCGTCGACGATCCGAACCGAATCGCCCCGCTGGAACTGGAACTTGGGCTTCGGCTTCTCCGCCGCCACCGACACCTGGTTGATGATGCGGTCTACTTCCTCCTGGGTCAGCGGCGTCGGCTTGAGTCCCGATCCGACGAATCCGGTCACCTTCGGCGTGTTCTTGACTACGTGCCAGGTGGCGTCGGTCATCTCCATATTGATCAGAACGTATCCGGGGAAAAATTTCTTCTTCGAGATGACCCTGGCCCCGTCGCGCATCTCCACGACGTCCTCGGTCGGGATCAGGATCTCCCCGATGTTGTCCACCATCCCGAGCGCCTCCGACCGCTGCTTGAGGCTCTCGCGCACCTTGTTCTCGTAGCCCGAGTAGGTGTGCACGATGTACCACTGCTTCGCCATGTCAGTCGCCGTGCCTCACCCCGCAGCCGTGAAGATCCAATCGACGACCCGGAACAGGAACATGTCCACGATCCAAAGAAAGAGGGCGAAGATGAAAACGGTCACGATGACCACGCTCGTCGTCCCCCGGACCTCCTTCGCGGAGGGCCATGAGGTTCGCTTCAACTCGGCCTTCACCTCGGCCAGGAACGTTCTGATCTTCGTCAGCCAGCCCATGCGGCTCGCGCTCCCTGTCCCGAAATCTGGCAGGCCAGGAGGGATTCGAACCCCCAACATCCGGTTTTGGAGACCGGCGCTCTAGCCATTCGAGCTACTGGCCTGCACCCGGGGCGGGCTTGCCCGCCCCCCTTACTTCGTCTCCTTGTGCAGCGTGTGCGCGCGGCACCAGCGGCAGAACCTCTTGAACTCCAGCTTCTCGGTCGTCTTCTTCCTGTTCTTCGTGGAGACGTAGTTGCGTCTCTTGCACGTGCTGCACTGGAAGGTGATGAGGTCGCGCATTATTGCTGGATCTCCGCGACGGTGCCGGCACCGACGGTGCGACCGCCCTCACGGATGGCGAAGCGCAGCCCCTTGTCCATGGCGATCGGCGTGATCAGCTCGACTTGCAGATTCACGTTGTCCCCCGGCATCACCATCTCCACGCCCGTCGGCAGCGTCGCCACCCCCGTCACGTCCGTCGTCCGGAAGTAGAACTGCGGCCGGTACCCATTGAAAAACGGCGTGTGCCGCCCTCCCTCCTCCTTCGTCAGGATGTACACCTCCGCCTTGAACTTGGTGTGCGGCGTGATGCTCCCCGGCTTCGACACCACCTGCCCGCGCTCCACCTCGTCCTTCTCCGTCCCACGCAGCAACAGACCCACGTTGTCCCCGGCCATCCCCTCGTCCAACAGCTTCTTGAACATCTCCACGCCCGTCACCACCCGCTTGAAGGTCGGACGAATCCCCACCACTTCCATCTCCTCGCCCACCTTCACCTTCCCCTGCTCCACCCGCCCCGTCACCACCGTCCCCCGCCCCGAAATCGAAAACACATCCTCGATCGGCATCAGAAACGGCTTGTCCACCGGACGCTCCGGCACCGGTATGTACCGGTCCACCGCCTCCATCAACTCCAGAATCCCCTTCTGCGCCGCCGCGTCCCCCTGCATCGCCCGCAGCGCCGAGATCTTCACCACCGGAATCTCGTCCCCGGGAAACTGATACTGCTTCAGCAGCTCCCGCACCTCCAGCTCCACCAGGTCCAGCAACTCCTTGTCGTCCACCGCGTCCACCTTGTTCAGCGCCACCACGATCCGCGGCACTCCCACCTGGCGCGCCAGCAAAATGTGCTCCCGCGTCTGCGGCATCGGCCCGTCCGCCGCCGACACCACCAGAATCGCCCCGTCCATCTGCGCCGCCCCCGTGATCATGTTCTTCACGTAGTCCGCGTGCCCCGGACAATCCACGTGCGCGTAATGCCGATGGTCCGTCTCGTACTCCACGTGCGCCGTCGCGATCGTGATCCCACGCTCCCGCTCCTCCGGCGCATTGTCAATCGAGTCGAACGACCGGACCAGCACCTTGGGAAACTTCTTGTTCAACACCATCGTGATCGCTGAGGTCAGCGTCGTCTTCCCGTGATCCACGTGACCGATCGTCCCCACGTTCACGTGCGGCTTCGTCCTCTGAAACTTCTCCTTCCCCATCGCGATCCTCCGAAACCGTTAACGAGCCGGGCGGCCGGTTCTACGGCCTGGCCATGCCTTGGATACGGGCGATGACCCCTTCGCTGATCCCCCTCGGGGCCTCCTCGTAATGCGAGAAATGCATCGAGTAGTTGGCCCGTCCTTGCGTCATCGACCTCAGGTCGGTGGCGTAGCCGAACATTTCAGCCAGTGGCGCGCGGGCGGTGATCACCTGCGTGCCCGCGCGCGGCTCCATCCGCTCCACCTTGCCTCGGCGGGCGTTCAGGTTGCCGATCACGTCCCCCGTGTACTGCTCGGGGACCACCACCTCGACCTTCATGATCGGCTCCAGGAGGACCGGGTGCGCCCGGGAGATGGCCTCCTTGAAGCCGATCGAGCCGGCGATCTTGAAGGCCAGCTCGGAGGAATCGACGTCATGGTAGGACCCGTCGTACAGCACGACACGGACGTCGCGAACCTCGTAGCCCGCCAGCGGGCCCGCCTGCATGGCCTCTTTGATCCCTTCCTGGACCGGCTTGATGAACTCCCTTGGGATGGCGCCGCCGACGATCTCGTTCAGGAACTCGAAGCCGCTGCCGGGAGGAAGCGGCGACACCTCGATCTTGACGTGGCCGTACTGTCCGCGCCCCCCCGTCTGCTTGATGTACTTCCCCTCGGCCTTGGCGCTCTGCCTGATCGTCTCCTTGTAGGCGACCTGAGGCTTGCCGACGTTCACGCCGACCCCGAACTCGCGCACCAGGCGATCGGTGATGATCTCGAGGTGTAACTCCCCCATGCCGGAAATGATGGTCTGCGCGGTGTCGGGATCGGTCTGGATCTTGAAGGTGGGATCCTCCTGCGCCAGCTTACCGAGGGCCGTCCCCAGCTTCTCCTGGTCGGCCTTGGTCTTCGGCTCGATCGCCAGCTTGATCACCGGCTCCGGGAAATCCATCGGCTCAAGGACGATCGGTGCTCGCTCGTCGCACACCGTCTCTCCGGTCTGCACGCTCCTCAGGCCGACCACCGCGGCGATGTCGCCGGCCCAGACCTCCTTGATCTCCTCCCGCTTGTTGGCGTGCATTTGAAGAATCCGGCCGATACGCTCCCGGGTCCCCTTCGTCGGGTTCAGGACGTGTCCTCCCGACGACAGCTTGCCGGAGTACACCCGGATGAAGGCGAGCTGGCCCACGAACGGATCGGTCATGATCTTGAACACGAGCGCCGAGAACGGTTCCGTGTCGGAGGTGCGCCGCACGACCGTGGTCTTCCCGTCGGGGAGCGTGCCATCGATCGGCGGCACGTCCACAGGCGATGGCAGGTAATCCACGATGGCGTCCAGGAGCTGCTGCACACCCTTGTTCTTGAAGGCCGCGCCGCACAGCACCGGAGTGAAGTGAAGCCCCACGGTTCCCTTGCGCAACGCCTGCCGTATCTCGACGGCGCCCAGCTCCTTCCCCTCGAGGTACTTGTGTAGCAGCTCATCCGAGCTCTCACAGGCCGCCTCGATCACGCGCTCCCGGGCGTGCTGCACTTCGTCCTTCATCTCGTCCGGAATGGGCAGTAAATCGAACTCGGCGCCCAGCGACTCCTCGTTGAAGCGGATCGCCTTCATCTCCACGACGTCCACCATGCCTTTGAAGCGCTCCTCGCGCCCCCACGGAATTTGCACTGGAACGGGTCGGGCGTTGAGGCGCGTCTGCATCATGCGCACGCAGCGGTCGAAGTCGGCGCCTTGCCGGTCCATCTTGTTGACGAAGGCGATGCGTGGCACCTTGTATTTGTCGGCCTGCCTCCAGACCGTCTCCGACTGAGGCTCCACTCCGCCGACCGAGCAGAAGACTCCCACCGCGCCGTCCAGGACGCGGAGCGATCGCTCGACCTCGGCGGTGAAGTCCACGTGTCCCGGCGTGTCGATGATGTTGATGCGATGATCCTGCCAGAAACAGGTGGTCGCCGCCGAGGTGATGGTGATCCCGCGCTCCTGCTCCTGGACCATCCAGTCCATGGTGGCGGTGCCGTCGTGGACCTCGCCCAGCTTGTAGATCTTCCCCGTGTAGAAAAGGATCCGCTCCGTGGTCGTGGTTTTCCCCGCATCGATGTGGGCCACGATGCCGATGTTACGGTACCGCTCCAGGGGATGTGGGCGCGCCATGGGAGATTCGATCCTACCAACGATAATGCGCGAAGGCCTTGTTGGCCTCGGCCATCTTGTGCGTGTCGTCCTTCTTCTTGATCGCGCCGCCACGGTTGTTGGAGGCGTCCAGCACCTCGTTCGCCAGCTTGTGGAGCATCTGCTTCTCGGAGCCGCGCTGGCTGGCGTAGGAGATGATCCAGCGGATGGCCAGCGACTGCCGGCGAGCGGGATTCACCTCGACGGGGACCTGGTACGTGGCGCCGCCAACCCGCCGCGACTTCACCTCGAGCAACGGCTTCACGTTGTCCACCGCCTTCTTGAGGATCTTCATCGGGTCTTCCTTGGCCTTGTCGTGAACGATGTTCATCGCCCCGTAGAAGATCCACTCCGCCACCGATTTCTTCCCACGGCCCATGATGCAGTTCACGAACTTGGTGGCCAGGGGCGAACCGTAGATAGGATCCGCGACCGTCTCCCTCTTGGCCACCATCGCCCTTCGCGGCATCGCCGTGCAACCCTCCGCGGGGGAACCCCCGCCTCACATGCGCGGGACGGTTCAGGACCGCCCGCCGAGCGCCCGTTGCGCTCTCAGGATTTCTGTCGCTTGGCTCCGTACTTGGACCGCCCCTGCTTGCGCCCTTCGACGCCCATCGAGTCGAGGGTCCCGCGGATCACGTGGTAGCGTACGCCCGGGAGATCCTTGACGCGACCGCCGCGGATGAGCACGATCGAGTGCTCCTGGAGGTTATGCCCCACGCCGGGGATGTAGGTCGTCACCTCGATGCCGTTCGTAAGTCGTACCCGGGCCACCTTGCGCAGGGCGGAGTTCGGCTTCTTGGGAGTGGACGTGAAGACGCGGACGCAGACGCCCCGTTTCTGCGGACACGAATCGAGCGCGGGGCTCTTCGTGCGTCCGCGGATCTGCTCGCGTCCCCACCGGACCAGCTGACTGACCGTCGGCATTCGACCTTCCCGCTTCTTACCTGCGATGAGACGACGAGGCGCGGACGCCCCGGAGCCGTAGCACCACCTCGGCGCCCGGAGGCCTCCCGGCACCCATAACGCGTCCTCGTTTACGCCGGAGCCTGCGGATACTAACAAAGCGGCCGAGGACTGTCAAGGCCCTTTGTCTGCAAAAACTTACGTTCAGCACCGCGGCCGGGCTCAGGCCACCCCCTTATCCTGCCGGGCGGAGATGATCTCCTCCACCGTCCTCTGGTCGAGCCCCTCCTCGAGGCCGGTCGGCTCGACCCCCTCGGGAAGGACCTCCTCGACCGGCGGCGGGCCGTCCGGCGCGATTTGCAGGCGACGGTAATGTTCCATCCCCGTGCCCGCCGGTATCAAGCGGCCCATGATGACGTTCTCTTTCAACCCGCGCAGGTAATCGATGCGGCCCGCGATCGCCGCTTCGGTCAGGACCCGCGTGGTTTCCTGGAAAGAGGCCGCCGAAATGAACGAGTCGGTCGACAGCGAGGCCTTGGTGATCCCGAGCAGCAGCGGCCGACCCGTGGCAGGCTGGCCGCCCTCCCCGAGCACCCTCTCGTTCTCGCTCTGAAACCGGAACTTGTCGACCTGCTCGTCCACGATGAACTCGGTGTCGCCCACCTCCTCGATCTTCACCCAGCGCATCATCTGGCGGACGATCGTCTCGATGTGCTTGTCGTTGATGTTCACCCCCTGCAGCCGGTAGACCTCCTGGATCTCGTCCACCAGGTAGCGCTGCAGCTCCTTCTCGCCCCGCACCCGCAGGATGTCGTGGGGGTCGATGGGCCCGTCCATGAGCGGCTCCCCCGCCTTCACCCGCTCCGCTTCCTGGACGTTGATGTGGGCACCCCGCGGCAGCTGGTACTCGCGCTGCTCCCCGTCCTCGCCCGTCACGAAGATCTTGCGGTGCTGCTTGGCCACGTCGCCGTACTTCACGGTGCCGTCGATCTCGGTGATGACCGCCGGCTCCTTGGGCCGCCGGGCCTCGAACAGCTCGA
>JBIOWS010000124.1:0-6764 GCA_044868745.1 Candidatus Polarisedimenticolia bacterium | reverse complement strand
GCCCAGGATCGGCTCCGGCCAAGGCCTGGGCAGGGCCTGCCTGCCGAAGGTGCGGTCCACAACCCCAACGCCCGTGCCGGCTCATCCCAGTTAGCCCGGCCCGGCGAGCTGAGCCGGCCGTCGAGGGTGAAGCCGCGGGATCCCAACGAGAATGCCGGTCGTCCCGAGCCCCGGCCTCGGGACCCTCGTCGCCCAGCACCCGGGCCGCGGATCGAGCATCGGACGCCTCCTCCCCAGCCGCAGGTCCGCGGAAGCGATCCGCGGAGCGGACACGTCGTGGAAAAGCTCTTCGATGGTGTCCACCGGGATCGAGCTCAGGCTCGCGGCCCGTCCGGGGAGCAGCCGCGGGTTGAGAAAAGGGTTGCTCCTCGCGAGCGCAAGGAGCAGAGCAGGCGTGAGCCCCCTCGCCCTCCCCGAAAGGAAAAAGAGCAGGATCGCTGAAACACCAGGTTTTCTTGACCTGCCGGAGAGGCGTGTGATAGATCAACCGCCTCGATGGCCATCCTACCCATCCTGCGCTATCCACATCGCGATCTCCTGGGCGAATCCGAGAAGGTGCGGGAGATCAACCACGACATCGAGCTCCTCGTCCGGGACATGATCGAGACGATGCATGCAGCACCGGGGGTGGGTCTCGCAGCCACGCAGGTCGGCGTGACCCGACAGGTCGCAGTCGTCGACCTGACCGCGGGCGAGGAGCGGGGCAAGGTTCTGGTGCTCATCAATCCCAGGATCATTGAAAACTCCGGCGCCTACGAGGAGGAGGAAGGGTGCCTCAGTCTGCCCGGCTTCACGGAGCGCGTCGTCCGGCCGGATCGTTGCCTGATCGAGGCGATGGACCTCGAAGGCAAGGTCCGGACGCTTGAGGGGAATGGCCTCTTGGCCCGCGCCTTCAATCACGAGATCGATCACCTGCATGGACGGCTTTTCATCGAGCACCTGAGCCCCCTCAAACGGCGTCTCATCAAGAGGAAGGTTCAGAAGCGCATCCGCGCGGGAGAGTGGGACCTCATCCCTGCCTGACGGTCCCTCGCCCGGGGTAGGTCATGCGACTTATCTTCCTGGGGACACCCCACTTTGCTGTCCCCTCGCTGCGCGGCCTCCTACGGGTCGGTCACGAAATCCTGTCCGTTGTGACCCGCCCCGACCGGCCGCGACGTCGCGCCGCGTCTGTCCCGGAGCCGTCTCCGGTGAAAGCGGAGGCCACATCTCTCGGTCTCCCGGTCCTGCAGAGCGAGGAAGCGGCCGGTCCCGAGTTCGTGGAACAGCTGCGCGCTCTCCAGCCTGACTCGATCGTCGTCGTCGCCTACGGGAGGATCCTGCCACCCGAAGTCATTGATCTCCCCCCACAGTGGTGCATCAACCTGCACGCCTCGATTCTCCCGAAGTACCGCGGTGCCGCGCCGATCGCCAGGGCGATCATGGCCGGGGAGAGGGTGACCGGCGTAACGACCATGAGAATGAACCAGGGCCTCGACACAGGTGACATCCTTCTGCAGCGGGAATGCGCGATCGGCCTGGCCGACACGGCCGGTGAGCTGGCCGAGAAACTCGCGGCGCTCGGCGCGGACCTGCTCATCGAGACCCTCGACCTGCACACCCGCGGGGAGCTGGAGCCCAGGCGGCAGGACGATCGCGAGGCGTCCCTGGCTCCCCGCTTGGCGAAGGAGGACGGCCGTATCGACTGGTCGGCAAGCGCCGAAGAGATCGCCAACCGTGTCCGAGCGTGCAATCCGCGGCCTCTGGCATTCAGTTACCTGGGAGGCGAGGCGGTCCAAATCCTGCGGGCCGAGATGAGCTTCGTTTCGGTCAGGCCTTCACACGGGAACCCCGCGCCGGGTCGCGTGGTGATGGCGAGCGACGCCCGGATCGTCGTCCAGTGCCAAGGCGAAACCCGATTGGAGCTCCTCGAGATCGGCTTCCCCGGACGACGGGCGATGTCGGCGCGCGATGCCCTGAACGGCCGGCTGATCCGCACGGGTGATGTCTTTGCCCAGGCCCCCTAGAGGTGGGAGGAAACCCCGCCCGGTGCGCGGCCCCTCGGGCCGGGCGGCCGCGCTCGACATCTTGACCAGGCTGGAGGCCGGAGAGGGCCACTCGAACGTGCTCCTCGCCGAGATGGCGCCGGGAATGGACGAGCGCGAGAGCGGTCTGGCCACCACCCTGGTGTACGGGGTGCTGCGCCGCCGAATGAACCTGGATCGGCTGATCGAGCGCGTGTCCGACCGCCCGGTGTCGGAAATCGATGCGACGCTGCTCACGGCGCTCCGGCTTGCGCTGTACCAGGCGCTCTTTTTGAGCCGGGTGCCGAGCGCCGCTGCTGTCAACGAATCGGTTCGGCTGGTTCGGACGCGCCGGGGCCGAGGGGCGGCCTCGTTCGTCAACGCCGTGCTGCGGGCCTCCTGCCGGATTCTAGACGGAGTCGCAGCCGAACCGCGTCAGTCTCCAGAACGGGACTCCGATCCTGCGACCTGCCTCGCTGAGAAACACTCCTTCCCACGCCACCTCGTGAATCGCTTCCTGAAGCGTTACGGACCGGCCGAGTGCGACCTCCTGCTGGAGACGATGAACCGGCCAGCCCCGGTCGCGCTGCGCCCCGCGAGCCGGTCGGACGGCCCTGCCTCGCTAGCGAGACGACTGGCAGAGGAGGGGGTCACCACGGTCCCGTCGCCGATCCTCCCCGGGTCCCTGCGAACCGTGAACGGCGTGCCGCAGCATACGCGTGCCTGGCGCGAGGGGCTCTTCTACATCCAGGACGAGGCATCGCAGATCGTCGCACTCCTGCTCCTGCCAGTTCCTCCGGGTGACGGAGTGCTGGATCTGTGCGCCGCGCCCGGGGGCAAGATCCTGCAGGTCGCTGACGGGATGAACGATCGACATGGCCTGCTGGTCGCGGCCGACGTTTCGCTGGCGCGCCTCAGGGCGCTGGGAGAGAATGCGCGACGCCTGCGAATCGGTGGGGTCGCCAGGTTGGTGATGGATGCGGCGCGGCCGGCCCTGCGCTCTACTTTCCGTAGAGTTCTCCTCGACGCTCCTTGTTCCGGGACCGGGATCATCCGGAGACACCCCGAAATCCGCTGGCGGCGGACCGACGGCGATGTCGATGACTTCGCACGCAGGCAGGGGGAAGCGCTGGAAGCCGCCGCGGGCCTCGTCATGCCGGGCGGCCGGCTGATCTATGCCGTCTGCAGTCTGGAGCCCGAGGAAGGACACGAGCGGATCGCGGCGCTGCTCAAGGCCCGCCCGGACCTCCGCCTGGTCGATGCGAAGTGCATCCTGCCGCCGTTCGCCCACGGGCTGGTGGAGGCGGGAGGGTGCCTCATGACGCTGCCGCACCGGGACGACATCGACGGATTCTTCGCGGCAGTTCTCGAAAGAGGCTGAATCCGCCGGCTTTGGTGTTCCAGAAGCGCTGTGCTACCATGCCGCGCCCGTGGAGCCACTCGTGGGGGCCCCTATTTTCAACGACTTCCAGAGAGATCAACTGCGTCGCCGACTGGTGGTGGCGGCCAAGATCGGACTCCTGGGCGCGGGCCTTATTTTGGTCGCCGCGCTCAGCGCCTATTTCACGTTCAGACGATCGGTCTCCGGCAGGGACGTGCGGGTCCCGGATCTCTCGCAACTGACCGTCTCAGAGGCCGAGGAGATCCTCAGACAGCGCGGGCTCCTCCTCGAAGAAGCGGCGCAGCGCAATGATGAGCTCGTGGAGGCGGGCCGCATCCTGGCCCAGGATCCTCCCCCCGAAACCGACATCAAGGTGCGCCGCAAGGTGAAAGTCGTGGTCAGCCTGGGAGACCAGGTCAGCTCGATCCCGGATCTCCGCGGAGGGGCGGCGCGCAAGGCGCAGATCACTCTGCAGCAACAGGGGATGACGATCGGTGATCAGGTCTATGTCTACACCAGAAAGGGTGGAGAGAACACAGTGATCGCCCAGGATCCGCTTCCTGAAAGCACCGGATTGCGGGAGGGACGGGTCGCACTCCTGATCAGCCGGGGAGATCGACCGCGGACCTACGTCATGCCCGACCTGACGGGCCGCACCGAGGGCGAGGCGGTCGCGTTTCTGTCCCGCGTAGGCCTGCGAACCACGTCGGTCCGCCGGGAGGGGAACCGGGGCATGCCCCCGGGCACCGTACTCGATCACGACCCTGCGGCAGGATATCCGGTGCGCAGTGGGGACCTCGTTTCGCTCACGATCGCCGGGGGGGGGTAGTGGTGGCCCGCCGCCTGCCCCGGCCACCGGCGCTGGCGCCTTCGATCCTGTCGGCCGACTTCGCCCACCTGGCCGAGCAGATCTCCGCCGCCGAGTCGGGGGGCGCCCGCCTCATCCACATCGATGTCATGGATGGTCATTTCGTGCCGAACCTGAGCGTCGGTCCGCCCATTGTGGAGGCGGTCAACAGAGTGACCGACCTGCCCCTCGATACCCACCTAATGATCGAAGAGCCCGACCGGTACATCGAGCGCTTTGCCCGCCTGGGGGCCGACATGATTTCGGTCCACCAGGAGGCTGTCCCGCATCTGCACCGTACGGTCGGCTCCATCCACGAGTGCGGCGCTGCGGCGGGGGTCGCCCTGAACCCCTCGACCCCCCTGAGCGTGCTGCAGGAGATTCTTCCCGAGCTCGACTACGTCCTGTTGATGTCGGTCAATCCCGGCTTCGGCGGGCAATCGTTCATTCCGTCGGTGATTTCCAAAGTGGCGGCCCTGCGACGCATGCTCGATGAAGCGGGGAGCAGAGCGCTCATCGAGGTGGATGGAGGAGTCGGTCCGGAGAACATGGCGGAGCTTCGCAGGCGGGGCGCGGAGATCTTCGTGGCCGGGTCGGCGGTGTTCGGCGGCCGCGACCCCCGGCGGAGGGCCCGCGGGCTGGTCACTCTTCTGGAGCGGGCTCCCCGCAGCGGTTGAGGGAGCAGGGTGTCGAGAAGCGGCCAGGTGGGCGGCTTGAGGGTGCGGTATCCCGAAGTGGACCGCATGGGAGTGGCACACCACGCGAGCCATTTCGTATGGTTCGAGATCGGTCGCACAGAGCTGATGCGCGGCCTCGGGGTGAGCTATGCGCAACTCGAGGATGACGGAATCTACCTTCCGGTGATCGAAGCGACCTGTTCCTATCGCGCTCCGGCACGCTACGACGACGTGCTGCGCGTCCGGACCGAGATCGCCCGAGCGAGCGCCGTTCGGGTCTCCTTCGACTACCGCATCGAGCGCGAATCAGACGGATCGCTGCTCGCCACCGGCAGCACCAGTCACGCGGCGGTCGACCGGCGGGGTCGACCGTGGCGACTGCCGGTCCGGATCCTGGAGCTCCTGGCTTGAGGACGGCCTCAGGCCGCGTCGAGGCGACCCTGGTATTGCTGATTCTCGCCGGGGTCATCGCGGGAACAGCCGGCTGCGCCGCCCGCCGCAAGGCGAAGGCTCCGCTCCCGCCGCCCGAGCAGGTCTACAGGATGGCCCTCAAGAAGATCGAGAAGAAGCGCTACTACACAGCGCGGACGATGCTGCTTGAGCTCGTTCCGCGCATCCCCCCGGATGACCGCGATCTCCTGCCCAAAGTGCAGCTCACCATCGCCGACTCTTACTTCAAGGATCGGGGGTACCTCAATTATGGCGAGGCGCTCAACAGCTACCGCACCTTCCTTACCTACTATCCGAAGCACGAGGAGGCCGACCGGGCGCAGTTCATGGTCGGCATGTCGCTCTTCCAGCAGGCCCTGTCGCCCGATCGCGACCAGGCGGGAACGCTGAAGGCGATCGAGGAGTTTCGCAAGGTCGAGACGAATTACCCGGCCAGCCAGTATGTGCTCCAGGCGCGACGCAAGATGGAGGAATGCCGCGACCGGCTGGCGGAGCACGAGCGCCTCGTCGGCTGGTTCTACCAGAAGCGCAAGGCCTGGCTTGCGGCGATCGACCGCTATCGGGCCATTCTCGATCATTACCCCAGCTTCAGCCGGACGAACCGTGTGCTCTTCGATCTGGGGCGATGTCTGCTGGCCGTGGGCAACCGGACCGATGCCGAGGAAATGTTCGCCCGGATTCTGCAAGGCAACCCGAACGATCCGCTCGCCTCCAAGGCAAAGAAACTCCTGGCGAATTACGATCGGGAGCGCAAGAAAGGCGCGCGCAAGGATCGGAAGGGGTGATGACGAAGGCTCTGAAGGAGGCTGGAACGCGCCGACCTCCTCTTTCGGTCATCGTGCCGACCTACAACGAGGAGACAACGCTCAGGGACTGCCTGGAATCGGTGCGGTTCGCCGACGAGATCCTTGTCGTCGACTCGTTCAGCACCGACAGAACCCTGGAGATCGCCCGCGAGTTCGGGGCGCGCATCCTGCAGCACGAGTACGTCTACAGCGCGCGGCAGAAGAACTGGGCGATCCCGCAGGCCGCATTCGAGTGGATCCTCCTGGTGGACTCCGACGAGAGGGTCACTCCCGGGCTGCGCGACGAAATTCTCGCCCTGCTGCGCCAAGGGCCGCGCCACGACGGCTATTGGATCTCTCGCGCCAACCATTTCCTCGGCCGGCGCATCATGCATTGCGGCTGGGGTACCGACAAGGTGATCCGCCTGTTCCGCCGCGACGTGGCCCGCTATCAGGACCGCGAAGTGCATGCCGAGATCGATCTGCCGGGGCCGCTCCCGACTTTGACTCACCCGTTGGAGCATCACTCGTTCCGCTCCTTCGGCCAGTACTGGAGAAAGCTGCAGCTCTACAGCGAGTGGGGCGCGGCCCAGCTCTTCAAGGAGGGGAAGCGGGCTGGAG
>JBIOWS010000123.1:0-4620 GCA_044868745.1 Candidatus Polarisedimenticolia bacterium | reverse complement strand
GTCACCGGCAAGCCGCTTCAGGTGGGAGGATCGCAGGGCCGCGCCGAAGCGACGGCGCGCGGCGTGCAGTTCGTCGCGCGCGAGGCCTGCCGCGAGAAGAAGATCAGCCTCAAAGGGGCGCGCGTCGCCGTCCAGGGGTTCGGCAACGCCGGCAGCGTCGCGGCGCGCCTCCTGGCGGAGGACGGGGCCAAGATCGTCGCCCTTTCCGACAGCAGCGGCGGGATCCTCAATCCGGCCGGGCTCGACATCAAGGCGGTGGCGGCCCACAAGGAGCGGACCGGGTCGCTGCGCGGCTATCCGGAGGCCGACTCGATCAGCAACGAGAAGCTGCTCGAGCTGGACTGCGACGTCCTGGTCCCGGCCGCGCTCGAGAACCAGATCACCCTCGAGAACGCCGCGCGCGTGCGCGCCCGGATCATCGTCGAGGCGGCCAACGGGCCGACGACTCCCGGCGCCGATGAAGTGCTCCACAGGAACGGCGTCTTCCTGATCCCCGACATCCTGGCGAACGCCGGCGGAGTCACGGTCTCCTACTTCGAGTGGGTCCAGTCGCTGCAGTCGTTCTTCTGGGAAGAAGGCCAGGTCAATCAACACCTGGAGAAGGTCATGACGCGCGCCTTCGCCGAAGTCCTGACGATCGCCCGGAAATACGGCGTCCACATGCGCACGGCCGCTTACGTCCTGGCGGTCGGCCGCGTCGCCGAGGCGACCCGCATTCGGGGGATCTACCCATAAGATCCGCCGGCCGCGGCCGACCGGACGCCGCCCTGCTCGCCCCGGCGGCTCTCGTCGTGCTCTGCGCGGCCCTGTGCGCCTCCTCGCCGCAGGCCGCCGTCCGCCGGCTCATCCCGAAAACCGTCTACCTGAAGACGAGCATGGATCCGCAGACGGCCTCCTACCTGTATGCGCCGCCCATGACCGAGTCGAAGCCGGGCGAGGCGGCGGCCGGCGGACGGGCGCCCGCCAGGCCGGCGGCGGTCATCCTGTTCTCGGGCGAGTGGGGGTGGAAGCCGCTCCCCCAGGATGCCTGCTCCCACCTGGCGGCCGAAGGACGCCACGTCCTCGGCATCGACTCGAGCGAATACTTCAAGAAGGCGACCACCGGCCCGGCCCTCGCAGGCGACCTGGAGGTTTTCCGGACCTACGTCAACGAACAGGCCGGGAAGGGGAAGGGCGAGCCTGTCCTGCTGATCGGGTACTCCTACGGGGCCGAGATGGTCCCTTACATCCTGAATCGGGGCGGTGGCGCCGGCGTCAAAGGGATCCTTCTCGTCGCCCCCGACAGGTCGGGCGCCGCGGTCTGTCGGGTGACGGTGCTGCTGAAGATGCCGGGACCCCCGGAGGAAGCGTTCGACGTGGGGGAGGAGATCAAAGGCATGCCGCCGATCCCGGTCGCCATCATGCAGGGAGCGCTCGACTCCCTGGCCGCCGCACCGGCCCTTCTTCCGCTGGCCCGCGGCCCCCGCCTCTACGTGCCGATCGAGGGGGGCGACCGGCAGTTCCGGCAGGTGCGGGATCTCTTCTTCGGCCAGGTGTCGCAGTCGCTGCGCTGGCTCGAGACAGCGGCCGCTGCCGCCGGCGAGCCGGCGAAACAGCCCGTCCCCCAGGCCTCTCCGGCACCCACTCCTTGACCCTCGGCGAATCCGGGTGCTATAGTCCCGCCTGCAGCGTGACAGTGAGTGTGGGGGCGAAACGGCTTCGACGGGATTGTTGAGGCTGGGACAGCGTGCCGAGGCCCACTCCTCGCTAAACAAGTGGATTCAGACACAAGCGCCAACTCACAGTTAGCGCTGGCTGCTTAGGCAGCCCGTCCGCCGGGTCCTTCTCCCGCGGGGACCCGGACGGGCGCCGAACAGCGGGATAGCCCGAGGGCCCGCCCGAGACCCGAGGGCGAAAACGACCGGGCTGGCCGGCCGCTCATCTGCCCCATCGGGGGGCGGCCGGCGAGATGTGCCGATGGGGCTACGCACGTAGACGTTCCACGCCGATCTCTTCCGGACGCGGGTTCGACTCCCGCCGCCTCCACCAAGCCTTTTAGATTCAGAGGATTGTGCCTTGATCTCCTCTCTGTTCAGCGTCAGTTTCAGGACATTCGACTTTGTTCGCCCGACCAGCTCCTCTGCCTGCTAGAATTCCAAGAGTCAAGGATCTGAGAGGCGACGCGAATGCCGGAGATCTCCCGATTCTTCGGAATCGTCATTGCGATGTTCTACAACGACCACGCTCCTCCTCACTTCCACGTTCGCTACGGCAGCGAGCGCGCACTTATCGGGATTGAATCGTTGATCCTGCTCGAGGGAAGGTTGTCCCCACGTGCATTGGGCCTCGTCATGGAATGGGCGTCCAGTCATCAGGCCGAACTGTTGGAGGACTGGAACTTGGCCCGCGGGCATGCTCCTTTGAAGCCCATCGAACCGTTGAGGTGAACGATGCTGAAAGACGTTGTCGAGGTTCGACCGCTTGGAAGCTACCGAGTCCATCTCCGCTTCGAGGACGGCGTTGAGGGCGACCTGGATCTAGGGAAGTTGATCGAGTTCAAGGGGATCTTCGCGCCCCTCCGTGACGAAAAGGAGTTCGCCAAGGTTCGAGTTCATCCTGATCTCGGCACGATCATCTGGCCTAACGGCGCTGACATCGATCCGGACGTTCTCTACTCGACCGTCTCGGGCAAGCCGATCGACCTCCGAGTGCCGGCCGGTCGCAGTACCTGAAGCAAGGGCCGCGCCCACCTCCCATCGAAACCGTCCCCGACTCGCTCCCGGACGGTTCGAATTCTTTGCGAACGTGTCCACCATACACGTCGCACCTTCCTCGTACCGCCCGCGCCGGGGGCGCGAGTCGCCCTTGTACCGGCTCGCCGGGAGACACCGCGAGACCTGCCAACAGGTCTGCGGTGTCGCCATCGCGGCGCGCACGACCCGACGAGCGCGTCCGCGAGCAGCCTGCCAACCTGCGAGGCGGCGATCAGCGACCCCGCGGACCGCTGCGCACTGCTTCGATGGCCGGGGGCGTGACAGAATCTCCTTACGCGTTGCGGCCTCCATCTTCCAGGCGGCCCCGGCTTCTATCCCCGCGATGTTGGAGATGTTGCGGTTCACGTAGTAGAAAGTAAGATGATGATGGCGGCGACCACGGGGGGCGTGGCAATCGTGCGGTAGTGGCAGGACGTGACGCGCCGGAGGACGGCCACCCCGAGGGGGAAACAGGCTGATTCCGAGAAGCATGGGCAGGACAGCTTCTGCGCGCAGCAGGCCCCTTCTCTCTTGTCCAGCTCAGGCCGCCGGCGCGCAGGCCGCACCATGATCCCCCGCCGGCCGTGGCTAATTCTGGTCATGGGGGCGCGCATTCTACAGCAGACCGGCCGCCGCTTGACTCCCATGGAGGCCGCGGGGCGGCGGGTGAGCGCGCCCCTGATCGCCATCCTGGCGGCCGCGGCCTTGTTCCGCGCCTGTTATCTCTTCCAGTACCGAGCCGCGTCCGCTTTCTTCGACACGCCTCTTTTCGATTCGTTCACCTACGACGCGTGGGCGCGGCGGATCGCGGCGGGGGAGTGGGTCCCAGCCGAGCCGTTCTACTTCGCGCCGGGCTACCCCTACGCGCTGGCCCTCCTCTACAGGTTTGTCTCCGCCTCGTTCGGGGCGGTCTATCTCTCCCAGTTCGTTCTTGGGCTGCTCGAAATCATCCTGACGTTCCGGCTCGCGTCCGAGGCGTTCGGCCGGCGGGCGGCGGAGGGCGCCGCGCTGCTCGTCTCCCTGTACGCGCCGCTGCCGTTCTTCGAGACCAAGGTTCTGTCGCCCACGCACGGGCTCACCCTCTTGCTTCTCGCGCTCGTCGCCCTCAGCGCCGCGCGGTCCGGGGCCGGCGCTTGGCGCTGGACGCTCGCCGGCGTCCTCCTCGGCGCGACGTCCCTGGTGCGTCCGGAAACCCTCCTGGGGGCTCCCTTGATCCTCTGGTGGACGTCCCGGTGGACCGGGACGGCCCGACCGGGACGGCTCGCGTGCGCCATCGCGCTCCTCGTCGGTTGGGGCCTGGCGATCTCGCCCGCGGTCGTGCACAACGTACGCGCGGGAGGAGGGTGGACGATTTCGGGCCAGGGTGGCCTTACCTTCTACCAGGCGAACAACCCGCGCGCCCGGGGTCTTTTCGTCCTCTTGCAGGAGGAAGGGTTCAGTGGCCATCCGAGGCTGCAGGCGGCGGAAGAGAAGGAGTCAGCGGAGCGCGCCGTGGGCCGCCCCCTCACGCGGGGAGAGGTCTCCGCGTACTGGTTCCGTCGAGGAATCGAATTCATCAAGGAGCGTCCTGGGCGTTTCCTGTGGCTCCTGGGAATGAAGCTCCTGCGCTTCCTCGGCTCCTACGAGCATTCGCCCGAATACAACCTCTACGTCGAGCGCGAGGACGTTCCGATCCTGTCGCTACCGTTCGTTCCCTTCGCGCTGCTCGTCGCTCTGGCGATCCCCGCCCTCACGCGGGGCGTAAGGGGCGCGGCGCGAGCCGGCGGGTCGGCCCCGCTCAACGCCGCCGCGTGGCTGCTGCTCCTGGCGCTTTTCGTCTCCTTGCTCACAGTGCTGGTCTTCTTCGTCTCGTCGCGCTACCGGCTCCCTTCAGTCCCGCCGCTGGCCG
>JBIOWS010000122.1:0-12659 GCA_044868745.1 Candidatus Polarisedimenticolia bacterium | reverse complement strand
AACACCGGAGGCACGCGTGTCACACACCCGCGGCGAGGGCACGAAGCGCCTCGCCGACGACCTGATCCTGGACCTCGAGGACGGTGCGCAGATCGATCAGGACCCGCCCCGCCTCGATGCGTGCGATGACCGGCGGTATCCAGGCGCGCAGCCTCGCCTCGATGGCGCGGGCAGAGAGCCCCGGGGAGGAGACCGCGACAAGGGCGGTCGGGAGCCCTTCTGCCGGCGCCGAACCGGCCCCGATGAGGGAGACGCCCGGGACGACGCTCGCCACCACCCTTCCGCCGGAGCGTTCCGCGACCTCCTCCGCCAGGCGCCGCGCCCTCTGCTCGATCACCTCACGGCTCTGAGCGATCATGCGGATCGCGGGGAGAGCCGTCGCGGCGGTGCCCCGCGCATGCTCGAGGAGCGTCACTTCGAGCGCGGCGTAGGTCATTTTGTCCACCCGCAGGGCACGGCTGAGGGGGTTCTCCTTCATCCTCTTGACCAGGGCGGGAGCGCCGACGATGACGCCTGCCTGGGGCCCTCCCAGCATCTTGTCGCCGCTGAAGCAGACCACGTCGGCTCCGGCAGCAAGCACCTCGTGCACCGGGGGCTCGCCGCGCAGGCCGTACGCTGCAACGTCGAGCAGGTTGCCGCTCCCCTGGTCCATCAGCACCGGCAGGCCGTGGCGCCTGCCGAGGCCCGCGACCTCCTGAAGCGGCACCTCGGCCGAGAACCCAACGATCTTGTAGTTGCTGGGATGGACTTTGAGGAGCAACCCGGTCCTGGGGCCGATGGCGCGCTCATAGTCCTGCAGGCGCGTCCGGTTGGTGGTCCCGATCTCCCGCAGGATGGCACCGCTCTTGCCCATGATGTCTGGGATCCGGAACGATCCCCCGATCTCGACGAGCTCCCCACGCGACACGATCACCTCCTGTCCTTCGGCGAGCGTATTGAGGGCCAGAAGGACGGCCGCGGCATTGTTGTTGACGACGTGGTGAGCGTTGCCGGGAAAGATCAGGGAGAGAAAGCGTTCCAGGTGAGCCGATCGCGACCCACGCGTGGCCCGGGCGAGGTCGTATTCGAGCGTGGTATAGGTGGAAGCCACCTCGGCGACCCGGCGGATGGCGGCCTCCGAGAGCACGGCCCGCCCCAGGTTGGTGTGTAGGACGACCCCGGTCGCGTTGACCACGGGACGCATGGTGGACGTCGTTCGCACCCGCGCCTCCCCGTCGACCCAGGCCGCCAGGCCGGCGAGACACACGTCGAGCGCCTTGGCATCCAGACTCTGCGCACGGATCATCCCGCGCAGCCCCTGCAGGCGGCCGCGCAGCAGAGCCCTGACCAGATCGCGACCGTGGCGCCCGGCGACCTCGCGCACCTCCTCCCGCTCCATCAACCGGTCCATCTGGGGGAGGGACCGGAGCGCCTCCCGCGCGCCTGGCGCCCCGGACGGCCGGGAGGCCGAGGATCGGCCCGCGGGCCTCACCGGGGCCCGCTTGGCGGCACGGGGAGCGGCTCTGGACGACGGCATCGGCGGTCACCTCGAGGAGATTGGGCTGGGGACGAGAACAATTTTGAAAAGGGCGACCGAGCGGGCATTTCACCACACGTCCCGGAGCCCTGTCAAAGTTCCGGCTTTTGAAATCTTCCCGAGCCCATCCTATATTGAAGTTCGGCCCGTGCGGCTTGGCGGGACGGAGACGAGCCCCCTTGACCTTCGAAGAGGAACTTCGGCGCCTCGACGCCGAGACCAAAAAGCTCAAGATCCAGTTCGACCTCTACTTTTCCGGCGTCAACCCCAAGCCTCCCACCGACCAGCGGGACGCCCTCGAGAAGGCTATTAAAAAGCTCCAGATCGGTCCCAAGACGGTCGGCGACCGCTTCCTCTACAACAGCCTCGTCAACAAGTTCAACGCTTTTTCGGAATTGTGGTCGAAGTCGCTGCGCGCCAGGGAGGAGGGGATCCGGATGCACCCGCTGGCCGTGCGCGCGGCACAGCGGAGCGCCACCGTCGAGACCGGCGGTTCGGACGGCTCCGCTCCCCAGCGACACGGGCGGGCCGGGCACCGCGGTAACGGGACGTCGGGCCGCCACCCGGCCTCGGATTTCTGGCGCATCTCCGCCACGCGGCCCAATGACGAGTCCCTGAAGGACCTGTACCACAATTTCATCGCCGCCAAGAAGCAGTGCGGCGACGAGCGGAAACCATCCTTCGATGCCTTCGCCCGCGAGATCGCTCGGCACACAGCGACGCTCAAGGGGATGGCTGATTGTGAGTCGATCGACTTTAAGATATACTCCAAGGACAACAAGGTCAGCCTGAAAGCGAAGCCAGCGAAGTAGAATCGCGTCAGTCAGGAGACGACCTTGAAGGCTCGACCGGCGGTCCTTGGAGTCTTAGTGCTCGCGACGGTTGCAGGCCTCTGCCTCGGCCCTCGCTTGCCGGCCGAGGTCCTGGCAGCGCAGGAGGAGCAACCGGAACCGACGCCGTCTCCTTCCCCGAGCCCCTCTCCCTCCCCGACGCCCTGGCCGAGCCCGACGCCGCCCCCGCAACCGATCCCCGCACCGGCACCTTCTTCGAAGCAGGCCCAGGCCCCGGCCCCGAAGGGGACAAAGCCGGCGCCCGTGCGGTCCGAGAGAGCGCTCCCGGCCGATGACAGCCGGCTCGCCCAGAAGGTGGCCAAGAATCCTGAGAGCCCGACTCTTCTCAACGAGCTCGGGAACCGCCTGGTGCAGTCGGGAAGGCTGGAAGAAGGGGCGGAGCTTTACCGCAAGGCTCTGAAGATCGAGCCGGAGATGGCTATTGTCTGGAACAACCTGGGGGTGGCCTACATGGCCCTGGGCAGGCCGGGCGACGCGATGAGCGCCTACAGGCGCGCCATCAAGGAATCGCCTCAGTACGCGATGGCGTATTACAACCTCGGCGTGGTGTACGATCAGCAGGATCAGTACGACGACGCCATCGAGAGCTACCAGAAGGCGATCGAGCTCGACCCCGGGCTCCTGGACGTGCGCAACAACCCGCAGGTCGCATCGAACCACCACCTCGCGGCGGTGCTGGTGAAATCGTATCTCGACAGGGGCGGTTCCGTGTTCCTTCCGGTGCAATCGCTCTACCCCGCGCCCCGGAAGAAAGAGAAGCCCTGACGCTCAGCGCGGGAACGCTTCCCGCACTCCTCCGTCCGTGGTGATGATGCAGCCGGTCGTCTTCGCCGATCGGTCCGACGCCAGCCAGAGCGTCGCCTCGGCGACGTCCTCCGCCGTCACGCGCACCCCCAGCAGGTTTCTGCGCCGGTAGAAGTCCTCCAGATCCTCCACCCGGACGCCGTGCGCCCTGGCGCGCTCCTCGCGGACCTCGGGCGACCACAGATTGGACTCCTGGAAAACCGCGTCGGGGTTGATGACGTTGACCCTGATCCCGTGTTCCCCCTGCTCGATCGCCAGGACGCGCGCGAGCTGGGATTCGGCGGCCTTGGCAGCGCTGTAGGCCGCGAAATCCCTTCCGGGAGCCAGCACGTTCTTGGAGGCGATGAAGATGGCGCTTCCGCCCGTTCCCTGTTCCCTGAGGATCTTCACCGCCTCCCGTGCCACCAGGAAATGTCCCGTCGCGTTCACGTCCAGGGATCGCTGCCAGTCCGTCAGCTCCAGCCGGTCCACCGGAGACGAACGGGCGATCCCGGCGTTCGACACCAGGATGTCGAGCCCGCCGTAGGCGAGGATCGTCTCCTCGAAGGCCGTCCTGACGCTCGCCTCGTCGGTCACGTCCATCCGCAGGCCCACGGACCGGTCGAGACCCTGGCGATCGCAGATCTCGCGGGCCAACGCCCGGGCCCCCTCGAGGTCGATGTCGGCGGCCACCACGTGGCATCCCTCCGCCGCCAGGCGGCGCGCGATCGCCTTGCCGATCCCGCCGGCGGCTCCCGTGACGACGGCCACCCTGCGTTCCAACTCCTTCTCGCGGGGCGCCAGCGTCAACTTGTAAAGCTCCATCGGCCAGTATTCGACGTCGAAGGTGTCCTTGAGGCCTAGGGAGCGGTACTCGCCGATCTCGGAAGCGGCGCGCATGACCCTGATCGTGTGATGGTAGATGTCGGCGACGATACGGGTGTGGCGCGCGTCCTTCCAGGCGGTGAGCATGCCGACCCCCGGGATCAGGACGACGCGCGGAATCGGATCGAGCTTCGTCACGCTCCCGGAGCCGTTGTCCTTGAAGTACGCGTCGTACCAGGCAGCGTACTTCTCCAGACCTTCCGCGATCATCTCCTTGAGGCGCTCGATCCCTTCGGGGCTCGGGAGTTCAGCCGGGGCGCAACTGTTCAAGCAAAGCGGCCGCGGCTTGGTATAAAGAAGATGGTCGGGGGTCGCCGGTCCCGCCAGGCAGATCCGCGGGCCCGCCTCCGAGCCGACGAACTCCAGGACGTCTTCGTCGTCGTCGAAGCGCAGGATGACGCGGGCGGAGTCCGGAGGGCTCGCGCCCTCCCCGACAGGCGGTGCGTCCCCGGTCTTGCGACCGCCGAGGAGCCCTCGCAGCAACGGCGCGATCCGGGCCGCCACGTGGCGGCGCGCCCGGGGAGGAAGGGCCGGCCGCACGCCTTTCCCAAAGGCCAGTTTTCCTCTGCCACGGTCCAGAGCGTATTCCTCGGCGCGGCTGTTCATCTCGATCGTGGCGTCGTACGACTCCCGGGCGCTCTGCCCCCAGGTGATCAGGCCGTGGTTCTCCAGGATGACGCAGCGCGCCCCGGGGAGCCGGCGCACGGCCTCGGCCACCTCGCGCGACAGGACGAAGCCGGGCCGTCGATAGGGGATCCAGATCGCCTCCTTGCCGAACAAGGAGTCCACGTGGCGCCGGCCATCCGTCGTGTTGGTGAGCGCCAGAATCGCGTCGGCGTGCGTGTGATCGATATGCGTGTGCGGCAGGAAGCCGTGCAACAGCGTCTCGATCGAGGGGCGCGGCGACCCCGGCTCCATGAGGCAGTGCACGAGGTAGGCGACCATTTCGTCGTCGGACATCGACTCGCGCCGATGCAGCGGCTCAAGGTCGTCCAGCCGGATCCCCGGAAAGTGCTTGGTCTCGATCGCTTTGAGGTCGGATCCGCTCCCCTTGATCCGCATCACGCGCACCGTGCGCCCACGGAAATCGGTCTCCAGATGCTTGAGGGACGTATTGCCGCCGCCCCAGAGCACCAGATTGGCGTCGCTGCCGATCAGTCTGGAACGGTACACGAGAAGGTCGAGACCTTCGAGCCCGCTTGCATCCTCATCGCGCCAGAGGTTCTTCATGGTTGGGCGGGATTATACTCAACAAAAAACCGCCGCTCCATCGGGGAGTGCAGCACGGGGCACGAGCGCCGGACCCGATCGGCGCGTCTTGCCCACGGCCTTCAGCGTTGTCAAGGTCAGGACCCACTGTTAGAATCCGCGCATGCGGCCACGTCGAACGCGGGTGGTGACGCTTCTCATCCTCATGCTGCTGCCCACGGCCCGCGCTCTCGCGTGGACGGACGCCACCCGGGTCCGGATGCTCCGCGACGCGTTGAAGATCTCCCCTCCCGCGCTGCGCGAGGTGCTCCTGCGCTACGAGAACGACCTGACGCGGGGCATGCTCGAGCCGTCCCGGCACGAGGAGGAAGAAGTGCACTTCCAGTACGCCGACGGGAGCAAGGGCATGGCCGCGCCGGGGGTCGCGCACAAGGAGGCCGAGGTGCGCGAGATGTTGATGAACCGGCGCTCGTTCCGCCACGTCGCCTACGAGATGGGGATCCTCGCCCACCTGGTCGCCGATGTGGAGTTCCCCCTCAACACCTCGGACGATGACCCGCGCGAGCCGCTGTACCGCGAGGCGTATCGCGTCTACATCGAGAAGAACCTCGACAAGATCCCGTTTGTGGTCGATCGGGACCGCTCGAAGGAGCTGGAGAAGGGGGACCTGCGCGCCTTCATGATGATGGGCGCCCGGCGCGCGGCGAAGAACTATGCCCTCATCGGCCCGGCGTTCAAGGACGACGGCACGCCCCGAAGCCCCGACGCGCTCGACGAGCGCTCGGTCCCCTTCGGGATCGCGTCCCTCTCCTACTCCCACGCGACCAACGATGTCGCACGGGTCTGGTTCCATCTCTGGAAGTCGGTGAACGGCGATCTTCGCGGGACGCCGTTCATCGACTCGCCCCCACCGGAGAAGGTGACGCTGCCTGTGCGAGCGCCGAAAGCCAGGCGTGCCGTAACGAAGTCCCCGGCGACTCCCGCCGCGTCCGGCTCCCCCTCGCCCGCCCCCACGCCCTCGCCGGCGCCCTCGCCCACCCCATCGCCCACGCCGGCCGTCGCTCCGAAGGACTCACCTTGAGGTCCGAAGCGAGCGCGAGGTCATCCCCTCCCGAGTGTCGGGCCCCCGGGGAGGTCCCCTGATGTCCGGCAGGAAGCGCGTCCTGATCAGCGTTTACGACAAGACCAGGGTGCTCGACCTGGCCCGCAAGCTCGTGTCTCTGGGCTACGGGGTGATCTCGAGCGGCGGCACCTCCGAGACTCTCAGGAAGGGGGGCGTCCCGGTGGACGAGGTCGCCCATTACACCGGCTCGCCGGAAATTCTCGAAGGGCGGGTCAAGACGCTGCACGCGAAGATCCACGGTGGGATCCTGGCGGACCTCACCAAGGAGAGCCACCGAGCCGATCTGACGAGGTCGGGGATCGAGCCGATTTCGCTCGTGGTAGTCAACCTCTACCCGTTCCTCGAGGTCGCGTCGCGTCCCGGCGCCACATTGGAGGACGTCATCGAGATGATCGACATCGGGGGGCCCGCCCTGGTGCGGGCTGCCGCCAAGAACTATCGGAACGTTGGCGTGATCATCGATCCAGCCGATTATGAGCCGGTGATCCGCGAGCTGAGGGACACGGGAGGTCTCCGGGAGGCCACGCGATCCGCCCTGGCGGCCAAAGCGTTCGCCCACACCGCCGCCTACGACAGCGCGATCCGGGACGATCTGGCACGGCGGTTCGCCGTGCAGACCGGGCGCACGGGAGTCCCCCCGGCGGCCGCATCGGCGACGCGACACGGCTTCCCGCCGCGGCTCGCCCTGGACCTGCACCTCCTGCAGGAGCTGCGCTACGGCGAGAATCCGCATCAGAGGGGCGCGCTTTATGCGGAGCAGGGCAGCGGCGCGGCCAGCATCGCCGGGGCGCGGCAGATTCAGGGGAAGGAGCTGTCGTACAACAACATCGTCGACCTGGACGCTGCCTGGCGGCTGGTGCTGGAGTTCGGCGCTCCGGCCGCGACGATCGTCAAGCACAACAACCCCTGCGGCGTTGCACTCGCGCCCTCGCTCAAGGAGGCGTTCGGCAAGGCGCGGACGGCCGATCCGGCGTCCGCCTTCGGAGGCATCGTCGGTTTCAACCGCGAGGTCGATGCCCCCGCGGCGGCCGAGATCGCCTCAGTCTTCCTGGAGTGCGTGATCGCCCCGGGCTATGCGGCGGAGGCACTCGCCATTCTCTCCGAGAAGCGGGCTCTCAGAGTCATGGAGGCCGGCGGCTCGGGAGAGTTGTTCCACGGATTCGATCTGCGACGCGTCACGGGCGGTGTCCTCGTGCAGGATTGGGATCGCGCCATGACCGACATGACGCGCGCCCGAGTCGTCACGAGACGCCTCCCCTCGAGCGAGGAGTTGAGCGCCTTGGACTTCGCCTGGCGCGTCGCCAGGCACGTGACTTCGAACGCCATCGTTCTGGCTGACCGGGATCGCACGGTCGGGATCGGCGCCGGACAGATGAGCCGCGTGGACTCGGTTCGCCTTGCAGCGAGCAAGGCCCTGGGTTCGGCCAGGGGGTCCGTGCTTGCCTCGGACGCTTTCTTCCCTTTCCGCGATGGGCTCGACGAGGCCGCCAGGGCCGGCGTGGTCGCCGTCGCCCAGCCGGGCGGATCGCTCAAGGACGAGGAGGTCATCGCCGCGGCCGACGAGCACGGGATGGCGATGGTTTTCACCGGGGTGCGCCACTTCCGGCACTGACCCGCCACACGTTCTCGGAGCGCGCCCCGGGCTATTTCCGGTCGTACGTCCTGACCCGGAGGGTGTCCGTGAAGGCGTAGTACACGCGGTCCTTGGCCCTGGAGGCGTACCGTTCCGCAACCTCCTGGAGCTTGAGCGCCTCTGCGTCGTCGGGGTCGATCGCCAGGACCTCGGACAGTTTCTGGAGAGCCTCGCTGACGTTGCCGGCCTTCATCAGGACGACAGCCCAGTTGAACCAAGCGTTCCTGGTGAACAGATCGATATCCCCCAGACCCCGATTGCGGGGCAGCCGGTAGAGCTTCCGCAGAGCGTTTTCGTAGTCCTTCTCCGCGATCAGGCGCTTGACCGACGTAAAGTCGTCCTGCAAATGCTGCTCCTCGTCGAGCTTGGCCTGCGCCTGATCGAGCAGCTCCTTGGCTTCGAAGTTCGCGGGATCGAGCGCCAGGGCGGCGGAGAGCTTGGCGCGCGCCTCGCGCCACCTGCCGAGGGCGATCAGTCTGCGACCGTCCTCGGCGAATGAAGTCACCTTCCGACGGATTTCCTCGCGTGACAGTGGAGGGGGCGCGGGCAGCTTGATCGGCTCCGGCTTTTCCGGAACCACCTCGACAGGCCCGCTCCCCTCCGGAGTCTCCATGGGCGCGATCCCCCCGGCGGCCTCATCGCTCGGAGGATTCGTCTGCTGGCGGTTGCTCCCTCCTATCGGCGTCGGGATCGGCCCCTGTGCGGTGTCGGGGTCCACGCCGGACGACGATCCCGACGGAGGCGTGACCGGCCGGTCCGGCGACCCGGTGCCGCCGAGAAGGCGAGGCTGAAAGTAGAACCAGTAGGCCGCCCCGGCCGCCGCGAAAACGAGGATGCCGAGCAGGACGACGGATCGTCCCCCCGACGATCGCGGCCTCGTGACGGGCGAGGCGGGTCTCCTGGCTCGCTCGACGCCGGCTCGCGCCATCGCTGCAGGGGCCTCCTGGGGGCGCGGATGCGGAGACTCCCGCGCAGGCCCCTGCGTGCTCTGGGGCCGCGGCTTCACCGGGATCGACTTCTCGGGATCGCTCTCGTGAGGCGACGCGACGACGGACGCCGCGCCGCCGGATCCCGGGGGCCTCGGCGGACCCAGTGGGGCCCCTCCCGGCTCGTCGAGGAGCGACAGCAGATCGGCCTCGGCAGTCTGATCGACCGGGGCGCCGCTCGCTTTGGCCGCCGTCCCCCTGAGGAGGTCCCTCTCCCCTGCCTTGAGGTTGAGTTGGGCGAGCTCGGCTTCCCAGGCCGCCGTCTCGTCCGCCCCGACCGACTCCGACAGGGGGATCGCGCCGGGCGGCTGCGCCGCCTCGGGCGGACCCTCGGCCGGACCTGCGGCAGCCTCGCGGGGCGCCGGCTCCGGGAGTGGCACCTGCGGCTGGGAGGGGATCAGGCGCGGGGACGGCGGCACGAGCGTCTTCGCCTCCACGACCGTCGGCTCCTCGGGTGCCGGCGGCTCCGGTGGAACGGGCCCGCTCCCCATGGCTGCGACCTCCGGGAGCGTCAGCTTCACGGTCATTCCGCCGAGCTGGCTGGCTGCGCGCTTCAGGCTCTCCTGGATCTTCGCTCTGATCTCGTCGAGGAGGGCGTGGGCCCCGGGATGGTCCCGGTCGAGGATGAAGACCTTCTTGCATTCCGCTTCGGCTTCGGCGTACCTCTCCTGGCCGAGCAGGTCGCGGGCCAGCGCGAGATGCTCCTCGATGAACGGCGTGGACTCGAAGCCCTGCTGGGCCTCCTCAAGCAGGCGCTGGACCTCCTCGGAGGATGGACTGATCGGCAGGAGACCCCCGGCGCCCTCGATCGCCTCTTCATATTTTCTTTCTGCCAGGAGCTGCTTGACCCTGGCGATTCCGAAATCGAGCCTCGCTTCGATCTCTTCGGGCGACACCTCCGGTCCGGCTTCGCCCGCGCCATCGGCGGGCGCGCTGGCCCCTCCCTCGGCGGATGGTGCGGAACCCGCAGCCTCCCAGTCTCCCAGGAGCAGCGTGGCCATGCGGATCCCTTCCCGGGCCTTCTGGCTCTGCGGATCGACCGTGAGGGCCTCTTGCCAGGCCTCGATCGCTCCCTGATATTGGCCGTTGTTGTAAAGGGAGGATGCCTTGGTGAGGAGTTCCTGTAGTTTTTCGTCGTCGATCACGGCACCGCCCCGCCGGGCAGACGGACCCCGCGCACCCGGTTCAATTTATGCTCTGGAAAGGGGAAGTCAAACCGCCGGTGGTCAGGGTTAAGAAGACTTCTCCCGCGTCGCGGCGCTCGCCTTACGCACCGCCTCTTTCAGCAATGGCAGATCCTTGAAGGTGGGATTGATCTCCTCGACCTTGTCGAAAGCCTCGCGGGCGATCGTGAGATCATGTTTGTCGAACAACGCGACCACACCCAGGTTGAGCCATGTCTGCCAGTGCCTGGGGTCGTAGGACAGGGAGGTTTGGAACTGAGCCATGGCGTCATCCGACATGCCCATCTCACGCAAGCAGATCCCCATGTCGGTCCGCGCGTCCACGTCCGACGGATGGATCTCGAGGGCCTGCCTGTAGTAGCCGACCGCCTGATCGTACTTGGCCGCATCGTGGTATAGGTTCGCGAGGCGGACGAGGGCGCGGATGTCCTTGGGGTCCTTCTGGACCGCCACCTTGAGAGCGCTGATCTCCTCGAACACCCGGGCCATCATCTGCTCGCTCCCGGGTCCCCCCCCGGGCTGACCTCGGGGCTCGGCGGAGGAGGGAGTGTTGCCCTCGGCCGGGTTGCCGACCCCGCCCGACATCCCCAGGTTGCCCGCCGCCGGGACCGGAGCCGCCTGCTGCACCACGCGCGGCTCGTGTACGGCGTAGGCGATGATGTACCCCAGCAGGAAGCCGAACATCACCCCCGAGATCAGGAACCGCAGATGATCCTTGCTCATGTCGCACCGCAGTGCCCGCCGCGCAGGCGGCAGCGTTGCAACCTAGCATAGCGCTCCCGTCGGATCAAGGCAGGTGGCGGGAGTGTATGCTATAGTCCCGCGGCGTGGCGCCCGACACCCCGGCCCCGGTGCGGTACACCCTCCCGTCGCGCTCCCGGATCAGACTGAACGTCGGACTCGCGCTGGTGGGTACGTTCGTCCTGTGCGCTGTCCTGGCACCGGTCCTATCGCGCTTCATCGGCTACGGCCCCTTCGATCAGGTCGCTCCGCGCACGCTCACGCCCCCGACGCCGCCCGACAGGTCGCACCTTCTCGGGACCGACACGCTGGGGCGCGACCAGCTCAGCCGGCTGATCCACGGAGCGCGCATCTCGCTCGAGGTCGGGGTCGTGGCCGAGCTGATCGCCCTCCTCATCGGCACGAGCGTCGGCGCGCTCGCGGGGTACGCGGGAGGACGGGTGGACTCGTTCCTGATGCGCAGCGCCGATCTCGTCTTCGCGTTCCCGGCACCGCTGATCGCCCTGGCGATCATCGCCGCCGTGCCCGAGCCCGAGACCGCCCCCATCCTGCGTCACCTCCCTCATCCCTCCGTCGGCGTCGTGTTCCTCGTGCTGGGGTGCATCGGTTGGGCCGGGATCGCGCGCCTGGTGCGCGCCGAGTTCCTGAGGATTCGCGAACAGGAGTTCGCGCAGGCGGCGGAGGCCATCGGCGCGAACGGCGCACGGGTCGTGGTCAGGCACCTCCTCCCGAACGCGCTCGGCCCCGTGATCGTCGCCGGCACCCTCGGCGTCGGAGGCAACATCCTCATGGAGGCCTGGCTGTCATTCGTCGGCGTGGGCGCCAGACCGCCGCTGCCGTCCTGGGGGACGATGATCACCGAAGGGCAGGCCTACTTCCTGGCCAAGCCCTGGGTCTGCGTGGCACCCGGGCTGGCGATCCTGGCGGTGGTGCTGGGATTCAACCTTCTCGGCGACGGTGTGCGCGACTTTCTCGATCCTCGCCGCAGCGCCGCGGCGAACCTTTGATCGGGAACATGGGGATGTCGGCGGATCGCGTCCGAACGCGCCAGGCTGCCGCCCGGTGCATCGTGCTGGCGGCCGCCCTCCTGGCCGCAGCGCCGGCCTGCTTCGGGCTGGCCTGCACCCGGACCCAAGCACCCGCGCAGAACGCGGAGCAGGTCTTCCGCTTCCGCCTGCGGGAGGACCCGCCGACGCTCGACCCCGCCGTCTCCGTCGACAATCTTTCGGAGGCGGTCCTGCTGAACGTCTTCCGCGGTCTCGTGGATCTCGATCCCGCCACCCTCCAGATACGCCCCGCGGTGGCGCGGTCCTGGACGATCTCTCCTGATCATCTCGTCTACACCTTCAGCCTCAGGGACGACGCGGTGTTCCACAACGGCCGCAGGGTCGTGGCGGGCGATGTCGAATACTCGTTCATGCGGTTGCTCCGTAAGGGAACGAACTCGCCGCGGCGCTTCATCCTGGAGCCGATCGCCGGGGCGCTGGAGTTCACGGAGGGACGACGCGACTCGATCGCCGGGCTGAGGATCGTGGATGACCGCACGGTCGAGCTGCGCCTCGCGCGTCCCTTCGCCCCCTTCCTCGGTCAGCTCAGCATGCCGAACGCCGCGATCGTGCCCCGGGAGGTCTACGAGGACCCGGCGAAGGGCTACCTGCGCGCCCCCGTCGGCTGCGGCCCCTTCCGCTTCTCACGCTGGGAGCAATCGAACTTCATCGAGCTCCTGGCGTTCGACCGCTTTTACGGCG
>JBIOWS010000121.1:0-7916 GCA_044868745.1 Candidatus Polarisedimenticolia bacterium | reverse complement strand
CGAGCGTGGGCAGACCGATCTCAAACAGCTCTCGGCCGACACGCGGGGCGCCAGCCGCGTATACGGAGTCGGGCCCGCCGGACAGGATCAGACCGCGCGGGCGCATGGCCCGCAAGCGCTGCAGCGGCACGTCGTACGGCAGGAGCTCGCTGTAGACTTGGAGCTCCCTGACCCGTCTGGTGATCAACTGGCTGTATTGCGATCCGAAGTCGAGGACGACGATCGTCTCGCGCTCACCTTTGTCGGTCCCGGGTCCAACCGTCACTCCGGCCTCCGTGCGTTTCGACCCACATAGTGGACAAGGCGTTCGAAGGCGTGCGCAGGGTCCCGGCTTCCCTGTCCCTTGAGCTCGCGATCGACGCGCTGGCACAGCTCCAGAGCCTGCCGCAGTAGCGCGACGCTGGCTCCGCCGGTCTCCCTCTGGAACCGATCCATCCTCCCCGGATCCAAGCCGTAAAGGGCCGTGGCCTCTCGTGGCAGGAGGGGGCGGCCGGCGGCGGCGCGCGCCCTGAGGGCGTTGCGGACATACCACGACAAGGCCCCCAGCAGGCGCACCGGCTCCTCGCCGGCTCTCAGGAGCGCCCTCAGGCCGGCGATCGCTTCACCCCGCTCGCCGCGGACGACGCGCCCCGCCAGGGAAAAGGCGTCCACCATGCGCGGCACATCGGTGAGGATGGCTAGGTCGGCGGGCTCGATCGGCCGAGGCTCCCCGATCGCGCTCATCAGTTTCTGAAGCTCGGCGTCCACTCTCCCCAGTCCGGCACCCGAGAACCCCGCGGCGATCGCCTCGGCCAGGTCGGCGCCGAGGGCGAAGCCGCGCTCCCGCAGCCGCTCCCGCAGCCAACCGGCGCAGCGCGCCTCGTCAAGCGGGGCGCATTCCACCCGCGTTGCCCCCCCCTGGACCAGCGTGCGATGCAGAACTCGGCGCCGGTCGAACTTCGCGTCGCTCCAGACCAGGCAGCTGCTGGGGTTCGGCCTCCCCAGGTAGGTCCCGAGAAGATCCATCTGGTCGGCGGGCACCCGGTCGGCGTCGCGAACGACGATCAGCCTTCGGCCTCCTCCCATCGGATAGGTAGCCGCGAGATCGAGAATCTGCACGAGCGACGCCTCGCCTCCCCGGATCAGCTCGCGATCGATCGGCGAGGCGCCCTCCCCCACGACGATCCGCTCCAGCAGCCGAAGACCCTCGTCGTGGAAGTACACCTCCTCCCCCTCGAAAATGTAGACCGACTCAACCGAGCCTTTCCGGAGGGCCTGCTGGAATTGCGCGAAGCTCAGCGCCGTGCGCACGGGGCTCAGAACCCCTCAAGGATCGACGCGACCACACTGCGCGCGAAGTCGGTGGCGACGTCGTCGATCGCCACGATCTCCTGATCGACGAAGCTCTGCGGGCTGGCCGCGACGTCGTATTGACGCTTGAACAGAAAGTGATCGTCCTCCCAGAGGACCCGATCGGTGACCACCTCGCTCAGGGTGACATGTGCTGTGATCAAGATCTCGTAGCGAGTGGCGCGCCCCAGCTCGCTGATGACGACCGGGGTGACCGTGTAGCTGAGGATCGACCCGCGCAGGAGCGCTTGCGCCCCCTCCTCTCCCGGTAGAATGCGCACGCGGCCCCGGGTGGTGAATTCGTCGATGACGTGCTCCGTCACGCGCTGCTCCAGCTCCGGGCGGTTGGTGCGGTTGGAGAAGGTCGGGATGCCGATCGAGCGGATCCCCACCGGGAGGGTGCTCGATCGCCCGGCCAGGTGGTATCCGCACGCCTGCAGCAGGGCCAGGGACGACAGGAACGCGACCGGGAGGCACGCCGGCCGCTGGAGCTGCCTCGGGGATGGCGGCATCATCGGCCGCATTATACCTATTGCACGACGATATTCAGGAGCCGCCCGGGCAGGTAGATCGTCTTGAGGATGGCGCGTCCCGCGAGATGGGCACCGACGCGGTCGTCGGTGCGCGCCCTGAGGAGGATTTCCTGCTCTGGCAGCGCCGCCGGGACACGGAGTCGGCCGCGCAGTCGCCCGTTCACCTGGACCGCCACCTCCACCTCCTCTTCCTGCAACCACCGGATGTCGGCCTCCGGCCATGGGTGGGCCGAGGCCCGCCCCTCGCCCCCCAACCCCGACCAGATCTCTTCGGAGGCGTGCGGGGCGAACGGCTGCAACAGGAGCGCCATGGCACGTCCGGCCTCCTTGAGGTACGGGAGGTCGTCCTCGCCGGCGTCCCGCGAGAATTCCTGGATGGCGTTCAGCAACTCCATGACCGCGGCGATCGGCGTGTTGAGGTGCAGCCTTCGTTCGATATCCACGGTGACTCTGGCGATCGTCTGGTGCACCTTTCTCCGCAGGAAGGCCCGCCTCGGGTCGTCAGCCCCTTCCTCCGGGCCGAGCGTGCGTGCCGCCGCCAGACGGGCAACGCCGGGCATCAGGAGTCGCCAGAGGCGCTCCAGGAACCGGAGACATCCTTCTACCCCGCTCTCGTTCCATTCGAGGTCCTTCTCGGGCGGCGCCGCGAACAACGTGAACAGCCGCGTGGTGTCGGCCCCGTAGCGCCGCACCAATTCGTCCGGCTCGACGATGTTCCCCTTCGACTTGGACATGGCGACGCCGCCCCTGGTGACCATCCCCTGGGACAGTAGGTGACGGATCGGCTCCCCGAAGGGCACGAGCCCGATGTCCCGCAGAACCTTGGCGAAGAAGCGACAGTAGATGAGGTGCAGCGTGGCGTGCTCGATACCCCCGATGTACAGGTCGATCGGGAACCATGCAGCCACGATGCGGGGATCGAACGGCGCGCCCTCGTTGCGCGGGTCGCAATAGCGGTAGAAGTACCAGGACGAGTCGAAGAAGGTGTCCATGGTGTCCGTTTCGCGCCTCCCCGGGCCGCCGCAGCCCGGGCACCGGGTTCGCGTGAACGACTCTACCCTGGCCAGCGGTGAGCCCCCTTCTCCGGTCAGCGGCACATCCTCGGGAAGGAGGACCGGCAGATCGGTCTCGGGGACCGGGACCGTCCCGCAGGCGGCGCAGTCGATGACCGGGATCGGCGTCCCCCAATAGCGCTGGCGGGAGATGCCCCAATCGAGAAGGCGATACTGCACGCTGACCCGGGCGAACCCGTCCCGCTCCCCGGCTCCGAGCATCGCCTGGCGCGCCTGCGGCGACGGCTGGCCGCTGTAGGGACCCGAGGCCACCACCACGCCGTCCTCCACGGTCGCCGAGCCCGGCGGCGCCGTTGGGGCCGGCAGGCCAGCAGGCGTGACCACGATCCGGATCGGCAAGCCGTACCGGTGGGCGAACTCGAAGTCCCGCTCGTCGTGCGCTGGCACCGCCATGATCGCCCCGGTGCCGTACTCCATCAGTACGAAGTTGGCCACCCAGACCGGGATGACCTGTTGGCTGTACGGGTTGAGGACGCGCAGCCCGGTGTCGACGCCCACCTTCTCCTCGGGCTCGGCCCCCGGGCGCGTCAGGTCCCGGTGTTCCATCCGCCGGAGAAACTCGAGCAGTCGCTGCCTGGCCGGGCCCTTGTCGGGCGCCTTCGCCAGGACCGGATGGCCCGGGGCGACCACGCAGAAGGTCGCCCCGAAGATGGTGTCCAGGCGGGTCGTGAAAATGTCCAGCGAGTCACCCCCAGGCCGCCCGGCGCCGTCAAGGACCGGGAAACGGACCACGGCACCCTCGCTCCGGCCGATCCAGTTGCGCTGCATGACCCGGACCCGCTCCGGCCAGCCGGTCATTGCTTCGAGATCGGCGTTCAACTCCTCGGCGTACCGGGTGATCCGCAGGAACCACTGTAAAAGCTCCTTGCGCCCGACGGGCGAGTCGCAGCGCCAGCAGCGCCCCTGCTCGACCTGCTCGTTCGCCAGGACGGTCTGACACGACCCACACCAATTGACGGAGCGACGGCTCCGGTAGGCCAGCCCGCGCTCGAGCATTTTCAGGAAGAACCACTGGTTCCAGCGATAGTAGTCGGGGCGGTGCGCCGCTATTTCACGATCCCAATCGTAAGAGAAGCCGAGCCGCCGCAACTGCAGCCTCATCGCCGCGATGTTGTCGTTGGTCCAGCGGGCCGGATGGGTGCCATGCTTGATGGCCGCGTTCTCGGCGGGCAGGCCGAACGAGTCCCAGCCCATCGGGTGCAGGACCTCGTAGCCGCGCATCCGGTAGAAGCGGGCGAGCGCGTCGCCGATCGCATAGTTGCGCACGTGCCCCATGTGCAGTCGCCCCGAAGGATAAGGCAGCATCTCGAGACAATAGAACTTGCGTGTGGCTGGACTGCGAGGCGCGGCGAATGCCCGCGCCTCCTCCCAGGTCCCCTGCCATCTGCGTTCGATGGCGTCGAAGACATCCCGATAGTCGTCAGGCACGACGGCTCTCCGTGAAGCGCGTCATTCTAGCAGTTTGGCGGCGAGTGCGCTCGCGCGCACGCGGGCGCGTTTCGGATTCGTAACGAGACCACGCGGCACGATGCCGCCTTGCGACAAGGCGACCGGAACATATATTCGCAGCGACTGCATCGTACGCAGAGGGAGCGCGCGATCGATGGCTGTCGCGATACCGTGGTTGGAAGCGCGCGCCGCTGGCTCGCGCTCGGGGCCTGCGGAGACCAGGCTCCTCACGCTCCTGGCATCCCCGCTGGCCTGCCAGTACGAGCTGAGCACCGCGCTGGCGGCGATCCCCGCCGCTTCCATCCCAGCGCTGCTCGATCGAATCGCCTACCACGGACTCGACGGCCTCGCCCATCACGCCCTCGCCGGGTCCCCGGAGGGTGGGGTCCATCCCTGGATCCGATCGGTCTTGAAGAGGCGCCACCAGCGGTGCGCTGCCGCCACGATGTCCCAGGGCCTCGCGCTTGCGGAAGTCCTGCAGGCGCTCCATGAGGTCCGATTACCCGTGATCGTCGTGGGGGGCATGAGGGCCGTCGAGACGTGCTACGCGGATCCCGGAGCCCGCGCCGTCCGTCGTCATGATCTCCTGGTTCGGCCCGGTGATCGTGAGGAGGCCGGTTCGCGCCTTCGTCGGCTCGGATTTGAGAGCGTGGCACCGGGCCGATATCGTCGCGGGGGCGTCACGGTTGCCCTCGGCGTCGATGACCGACCGACCCGCCGGTCGCGAGGCGGGGCAGGATGGCCCCTGTCGCCTGGCGCGTTACTGGATCGCGCCACACCCGGCCTGGTGGCGGGGGCTCCCTCGCAGTTTCCGACAATCGAGGACGACACACTGCTCACAGCTCTCCGCTTGCTCAGGAACACCTTCGAACCTCTGATCTTGGTCGCGGATCTGGCGCATCTCGTAGCGCGGGGCCGGACAGCGATCTGCTGGGAGACGGTCGGGCGGCGCGCCCGCGCCTCGGGCCTCTCGCGTGCCCTCTCGTGGAGCCTGGAGGCGGTCGCGATGGTCGGGGTCCCGGTTCGCGCCGACCTCAGGCTCGACCCGGGCGCGGGCCTCGTCGAACGAACCCTGATGGCGCGAGCCCTGGAGCTCAGGCCGCTCCCTTGCACCGGACCGATCCTGATGTTCCTCGCTGCGGGAGGGACCGGGTTGAGTCGAACACGGGGCCGTGCGGGCCCTCTACGCGGGGAGCTCCACTATGTCTCCTGAGCGCTCTTCACCGCTGGTCCTCGAGGTGGCCCGGATCGGCCTCGAAGTGCGCGCCGCCGATCCCGCGCTGCGACTGGTGGCGGGCCCCGCCCACGTCCCCTTCCTGGCTGAGGTCGCAGGGGACGACTGTGCCTCGGTGATCCTCGGTCCTTCCACGGACAGGGCGTCTCGCCGTCCCTCCGGGAAGACCCTGTGCGAGAAGGGGTCGGTCTGGCGTCTGGAGGAGGTCGGGGATAGCCGCCTGCTGACGTTTCGCTCACCCGTGTTCGGGAAGGAGCCGTATCTCGCCGTCGAGTTTGATCGCGAGTACGAGCGGGGCCGTGGCGAGACGCTCGTGGGCGGGCCGATCCTGAACCACGGAGAGCTGCGTCCATTCGTGTATCCGTTCGATGAGGTGGTCATCCTGGCTCGGCTGTCACGAGGACGGGGGGTTCTGGTTCGCGCCTGCGGACTGTCGCTGGGCGGACGGGGCCTGCTGTTCCTGGGTACGGCGGGTGCGGGCAAGAGCACGACCGCCCGTCTGTGGCGCGAGCGGGGTGGGGTCACGATCCTGTCGGACGACAGGGTCGTCATCCGCGCCGAGGGTGACGGGTACCGGATCTACGGTACACCGTGGCACAGTGATGCGGGATCCGATCCGCCCGCATCGGCGAGGCTGCATGCCGTATTCATCCTGGAGCAGGCGCCTCGCAGTCGCCTCCTGGAGATGACTCCGTCGGCCGCCGTCGCCCAGATGATGGTCCGTGCCTTCCCGGCGATGTGGGACCAGGAAGGGTTGGAGTTCGCAGTCCGGTTCCTGACCGATCTGGCGAGGACGGTGCCCGTTCGCCGCCTGCAGGCGCTGCCCGACCCCTCGGCCGTCGAGTGCGTCCTATCGACGGTGGCTGCGGCGGGAGGACCATGAGCAGCGCGCAGGTCCCGCGGTACTGCGAGCAGGAGGTGGAGACCGTCCTGGAGGTCTTGCTGGAGAACGGCGGTCATCAGGCGGTTCCGGTGCTGGGATCGTGCATGTGCCCGGCGCTCGGTCCGGGCGACCTCGCACTCGTCGAGCCATTTCTCGGGCTCCCGCGGCCGGGAGAGATCGTTGCGGTTCGCGCCGGAGGGATCGTCGTGATCCGCCGGCTTCGGTGCGTCGACATGCGGGCCGGAAGGAGGGTCTATCGCCTTGCCGGGGAGGTCCGCGATTGCGCCCCAAGCACGGCACGACGGGATGATTTGCTCGGGCGCGTCCGTGCGGTCGTCCGGCAGGGACGCCGCCTCGATCTGGGATCGACCCCTGGATCGTCCCGCGGCGGGACTGTGAGGTGATCCCTCCCGACACCCGCCTGCGTCTGGATCTCGCTCTGCCTCCCGACCGCATGATCCCGGACCGCCTGCGCCATGCCGCCCGTGCGTTGCGTCTCCTGACGCGTGCCTTGGCGCTGCACACATTCGCCCTGTTCCGCCGGCGCTCCAGGCGTTCGCCTCATCCCTCCAAGGTTAGCCGGATCCTCGTAATCCGTGACGGCGGGCTGGGTGGGATGGCACTGACCGCTTCGGCCATCCAGGATCTGCACGATCACTTCCGCAGGGCGGAAATCACCGTCCTGGCGCCTGCCGCTCCCCTGTCGCTGCTGGAGGCGCACCCTGCGGTCGCCCATCGGGTTCCCTTGATCCGCGCCCAATGGCCTCTCGGACTGGCGCAAGATTTCGACCTGGCGGCCGACTTCACGCCTCGCGAGTCACTTCGGTCAGCCCGCCTGGTCGGTCGCTCGCGGGCCCGCTTCCGAGCCGGCTTCAGAGGCTTCGGGCGTCAGGCTTTCTTCACTGTTCGGGGCCCCCGTCTCGAGCGCCGCCGGCACCTGCTCGACCTGAACCGCGACCTGGTCGCGGCGCTCGGTGCGGAGGCGCGGACGCCGCGGCCCGTGCTCTACGTCACGCCCGAGGAGAAAGAGGCAGCTCAAAGTGGTCTCGCCAAGCTGGGGGCAGCCAGGCCCCGAGTCGTGGTGCATCCTGGAGGCACACGCCCGGCCGGGCGCTGGTCCCCCGAGGGGTTCGCCGAGGTCATTTCCGCCCTGACCGGGACCACGGGCGCTGCGTGCCTGGTGCTGGGGGGGCCTGGTGAGGATCGGCTGGTCGATAGGGTCTGCGCAGCAACCCCCGATGCGCTCGCTCTGGGTGCGCAGTCCGTGCGTGGGATGATGGCGTTCATCGCCTCGTGCGACCTGTTCCTTGGCAACCTCTCGGGACCGCTGCACGTGGCCAAGGCGCTCGGCGTCGTCGCGGTCGCGGTGATCGGACCCGATGACGCCGAGCGGCTCAAGCCGCGGGGTCCCGCGG
>JBIOWS010000120.1:0-3502 GCA_044868745.1 Candidatus Polarisedimenticolia bacterium | reverse complement strand
CGCGGCGGGAGAGGAGATAGAGCATCGCTGCAGACGCGAGGACGGCGGGGATGGAGATAATCTGCGATGTGGACACCCTCCCGCCGAAGAACATGCCGCGCACCGCATCGCCCCTGAAGAGCTCGATAACCATCCTGAGCAGGGCGTAGCAGAGTACGTAGACCCAGAAGACCTGGCCGGCGAAGCGGCGCCGGCGCATCACGAGAACGCAGATCCCCAGGAGCGCGAGGTCGGCCAGGGCGTGATAAATCTGCGTGGGGTGCAGCGGCACGCCGAGCGGCACCCCGGTCAGGTCGTATGCCGCCGGGTCGGTAAAGGTCACCGCCCAGGGGAGCCCGCAGGCCTTTCCGTAGCAGCAGCCGGCCGCGAAGCAGCCGAACCGCCCGACCGCCTGGCCGAGCGCCAGCGAGGGGGCCGTCAGGTCGGCCACGCGACCGAGTGGGAGGCGGTAGCGGCGGACATAGAGGAGCGCCGCGACTGTCGCCAGGACGAAGCCGCCATAGAACACGCCGGCCGATCGCAGGCTCTTCAGAATCTCCATCGGATGTTCGAGGTAGTAGCGCGCGTCGAGAAGGTACAAGAGGGCCTTCGCCCCGATAAAGCCGGCCAGGAGGGTGACGATCCCCAGGTCCACGACGCGCGCGGCCTCGATCCCCTCCCGGCGGGCGTACCTCAACGCGAGACGCAGCGCCAGGAGAAAGCCGAGGGCGTAGAACAGACCGTACGTCCCGATGGTGAACCGCCCGAGCCGCCCCAGGTCGAGATTGAACAGGACCGGGAACACGAGTCAGGCCTCCATCGGCGGCTTCGACCGGCGCTGCCGCCAGCCCTTCGCAAGAAGATCCAGAACGAGAAGTCCGACCCCGATACAGATCGACGAGTCGGCGATGTTGAAGGCGGGCCAATGATAGTCCCCGGCGAAGACGTCGAGGAAATCGATGACGTACCCCAGGCGAAGTCGATCGACGAGATTGCCGAGCGCCCCTCCAAGGATCAGAGCCAGACCGGCCTGAGTCGTCGTGTCGGCGACGCTGGTGCGAAACTGGAAGTAGAGCATCAGCACGATTGCCAGCGCCGGAACGGCGGTGAAAATTGCGCCGCGATAGGGATCGGCCATGTCGTGAAAAAGACCGAAAAGTGCACCTCGGTTGGTCACCAGTGTGATGTGGAACAACCCCGGGATGACCTGGACGGAGCTGTACAGGGTCATGCGCGAGGTCACCGCCTTCTTGGTCGCCTGGTCGAGAATCAGGACGGACGCCGTCAGGAGCGCGTAAGCGAATCGAAAAAGCCCGCTGCGGCTCAAGCGCCGGAGCCCTTCGAGCTGATGATCATCCGTACGGCGGCGGCGCAGCGCGCGCACACCGGCCCGAACTCCGGGACGCTCCCGACGTCGGGCGTGACGTTCCAGCAGCGCTCGCACTTGCGGCCCTCAGCCGGTGCGATGCCGATCTTGAGGCCGGCCAGGCGCTCGCCGACGTGGGTCGGCGCGGCCACCCGATCCAATGTGACCCGCGAGACGATGAACAGGAACTGCAGGAAGCCGGCGTAGCGCTCCAGGAGGGGGCGGAGATCGTCGGGGGCCTCGAGCGTCACGTGCGCCTGCAGGGAGTTGCCGATGACGCCGCGGGCACGCTCGATCTCCAATCCCTTCAGCACCTCCTCGCGGAGCGCGAGGAGGCGGTCCCAGCGTTCCAGCAAGTCCCCCGCTGCGGGCAGATCGAGCGGGGTGGGGAGCTCCTGCGCGTGAACCGTCTCGGTGATCGGATCCTCGTCGCTGCGGCGTGCCAGCGACTGCCAGACCTCCTCGGCCGTGAAGCAGAGGACCGGAGCCATCAAGCGTGTCAGGCAGTCGACGATGATCCGCAGGGCGCTCTGCGCCGATCGGCGCGGGCCGGCCTGCGGAGGGCTGGTGTACAGACAGTCCTTCAGGACATCCAGGTAGAGCGCGCTGAGGGTCACGGTGCTGAAGCGGTGGATCGCCTGCGTGGCCAGGTGAAACTCATAGCGCTCGTACGCCGATCGTACCCGGGAGATGACCAGGTTTAGCTGGTGGAGGATCCACAGGTCGAACTCCTCCAGCCGCTCCACGGGGACCGCGTCGCGGGCCGGTTGGAAGTCGTACAGGTTGCCGAGGATGTAACGGCAGGTGTTGCGGATCTTCCGGTAAGCCTCGGCGTTGCGGGTCAGGATCTCCTGCGACAGGCGCATGTCTTCGAGGAAATCGACCGTCGCGACCCACAGTCGAAGCACGTCGCCGCCGTGCTGTCGGATCACCTCCTGCGGCGGGATGACGTTGCCGAGGGACTTGGACATCTTCCGCCCGCTGCCGTCGAGCGTGAAGCCGTGCGTGAGAACGCCGCGATACGGCGGCTCGCCCCTGTCATTGACGGCGATCAGCAGCGAGGAGTGGAACCAGCCGCGGTGCTGGTCGCTTCCTTCGAGGTACAGATCGCTGGGCCAGGGATACTCACCCCGGAGCCCGGTGACGGCAAGGTACGAGACCCCGGACTCGAACCAGACGTCCACGATCTCATCACGCCTCCTCAGATCGCGCGCCCCGCAGTGAGGGCAGGGGAGCGCCGAGGCGAGACGGGCGAACTCGTCGGGATCGAACCAGGCGTCGCTTCCCTTGGCTCGGAACAGGGCCGCCACCCGGCGCACGAAGGGGAGATCCATGACCTCGCGCCCGCAGGTCCCGCAGAACGGGAACGGGAGTGGCACGCCCCACACCCGCTGCCTCGAGATGCACCAGTCGGGGCGCGTGCCAATCATCCCTCCGATCCGCTGCGCTCCGGCGGGCGGGATCCATTGGACCTTCTGGATCGCCTGCAGGCACTTGGCGCGCAGGGCGTCGTGATCGAGGGCGATCCACCACTGCTCCGTCGCCCTGAAGATGATCGGCTGCTTGCAGCGCCAGCAATGGGGGTAGCTGTGCGTCAGCGTCTCGGCGTGAAAGAGAAGGCCGCGCTCGGTCAGGTCCTCCACGATCGGCGCGTGAGCGTCGAAGACGCGGAGCCCCGAGAATCGACCGATCCCGTCCACGAAGCGACCGCGATCGTCGACCGGAGAGAAGATCGGCAGGCCGTACTTGCGACCGGTCATGAAGTCGTCGAAGCCGTGGCCGGGGGCCGTATGCACGGCGCCGGTTCCCGTGTCCCGGGTCACGTAGTCGCCGAGTACCAGGCGGGAGGCACCCCCGGCGGCGTACGGATAGGGCGAGCGCGCCTCCCCGAGCCCGTCCAGTTCGCGCCCCTTGAGCGTCCCGAGGACGTGGGCTGGTTCCGCACACCGGAGCGCCAGCACGGCCGCCGCGCGGTCGGCCGCCATCAGCAGGACCTCCTCTCCCATGTCCAGGAACTGGTAGTCGAAATCCGGATGGAGTGCGATGGCGAGGTTGGCAGGCAGCGTCCAGGGGGTGGTCGTCCAGATGAGAATCGAGACCCGGCGTCCCACCAGACCCGGGAAGCGCCGCTCCAGCGCCTTGGGGACGATGTAGGGG
>JBIOWS010000119.1:0-3910 GCA_044868745.1 Candidatus Polarisedimenticolia bacterium | reverse complement strand
CGGGCGCCGGATCCTCAAGTTCTCTGCGGCCCTGCTGTCGGTCGCCATGGGACTGGGGCTGATCGCCAGCGCGTCGTATTTCGTCGCCCGCGAGTACGAGCAGCTGGCCTGGATCCTGAGCGGGGGCCGACTGTAGGAAGGATGAGCGACTCTCCCAGGACGATG
This sequence comes from Candidatus Polarisedimenticolia bacterium, assembly GCA_044868745.1. Classification (GTDB taxonomy): domain Bacteria; phylum Acidobacteriota; class Polarisedimenticolia; order Gp22-AA2; family Gp22-AA2; genus JBIOWS01. Next base: position 3,745 of record JBIOWS010000119.1, on the reverse strand, counting down.
CGCTTCACGGCGGACGCTGCGCTCCGCCGCGGGCGACCCGCGCGGCAGGTGGATGGCCTCGAGGTGCTGGATCGGCACCTGGTGAGTCTGGTCTCCCCCGCCTCGTTCGAGGCCGAGCAGTACCGGACGCTCCGCTCCCGCCTGGAAGCGCGGCTCGAGGCCGCCGGTCTGCGCGTGGTCGGAGTGACCAGCGCCGGCGTGGGAGACGGCAAGACCACCACCGCCATCAATCTGGCAGGGGCGCTCGCCCAGTCCAAGGAGCACCAGGTCCTCCTCGTGGACGCCGACGTGCGCCGCCCTTCCGTTTCCGCCCAGCTCGGGATGGGCGACGCGCGGGGCCCCGGCCTGGTCGATGCGATCCTGGACGTCGGGCGCTCCCTGGAGAGCGTGGTCCGGCGCCGCCCTCCCCTGAACCTGGCGATCCTGACCGCCGGTCGGCTCCCGGCCGCTCCATACGAGGCGCTGAAGTCTCCGCGCCTGGGGGCGCTGCTCGAGGAGGCCCGCGGCCGGTATGACTTTGTCATCGTCGACACGCCGCCCCTGATTCCCGTGCCGGACTGCCGATTGATCGCGCAGTGGATCGACGGCCTGCTGATGGTCGTGGCGGCGCACAGGACTCCTCGAAAGCTCGTGGAAGAGGGGCTGAACCTCGTGGATCCGGCCAAGATCCTGGGCCTGGTCTACAACGGCGACGACCGTCCCCTTTCGGGTTACTCCGCGTATTACTACGCCTATGGACGTCCTCCCGGCAGACCCAAGCCGGCGGCATAGCCTCCCCTCAGGTGCGCCGAGCGGCCGGCCCCCGGCGCTTGCGGGAATTCCCTTACGACCTTTGAGGGATCCACTGATTGATGCACCGTCCGCTGCAGGGTAAAACCTGCGACGGTGACCGAGTTGTCGAAGACAGCGTGACTCCAGTCGACCGGGCTCGGGAGCGGTGCCATAGGGCGGTTCGGGTCCGAAAGATCGGGCCGGAACCGACGGGGGCGAAGCCTTGCCGGGTACGGACGAGACCGCCAGACTCGATCGCTCACGGCGAGGCAAGGCGATGTTGAGAGCGCAGGTGGAGGAGCGGATCGCCTCCTTGGACACGGAGCAGACGTCCGTCCTCCGAAGCGCCCGACCCGCCCCGCGCGTGGCCGCCGTCGGGGGCGGGACGGGGTTGCCGATCGTCCTGCGGGGCCTGAAGGACGCCCTGTTCCCCTCCGCGGGCAGAGGGGACCCCCCAAGGGACAGTCTCACCGCCATCGTCACCGTGGCGGACGACGGGGGCAGCTCGGGCCGGCTCCGGCGGGCGTACGGGGGTCTCCCGCCCGGCGACGTGCGCAATTGCCTCCTCGCTCTCGCACATGGAGACCCCACTCTTTCGGCCATCTTCGGCTTCCGCTTCAACGGCGACGGAGGAGTCGGGGGGCACAGCCTGGGAAACCTGATTTTGACGGCGCTCAGCCACCTGGAGAAGGACTTCTGCAGGGCGGTGGAGCGCGCCGGCCGGATCCTGGCCATCCGCGGTCGGGTGTTTCCCGCGACCGTGGACGACGTCACGCTGCGCGCCGAGTTCGCCGATGGGACCTGCGTCGCGGGCGAATCACGCATCGCCTCGGCGTGCAGACCGATCCGGTGCGTCCGTCTGCGGCCGGGCGGCGCCCGCGCCCTGCCCCGGGCCCGCCGGGCCATCGAGCGAGCGGATCTGATCGTCATCGGCCCCGGGAGCCTGTACACCAGCCTCCTCCCGGTTCTCCTGGTCAGGGATCTCGCCGACGCCATCGAACGGGCGAGCGCCCGCGTCATCGTGGTCATGAACCTCGTGAGCGAGCCGGGAGAGACCGACGGCTACACGGCAGCCGATGTCATCCTCGCCCTGCGCCGACACGTGCCCCGCCTGCCGGTTCACGACGTCCTCCTCAACGGCGCGCCGATCCCGACCGGACAGATACGTCGCTACGCTTCGAAGGGAGCGGCGCCGATCCCTCCCGACCTCGGGCGCCTCGGAGCACTGGGCTGCAGACCTGTCGTGCGCGACCTTTTGGGGCGAGGAGCGAAAATCCGCCACGATCCCGCCAAGCTGGCCCACGCACTGCTGGATCTGGCCCCGGAGGCACGGCGATGAGGGCGATGCGGCAGGTCGAGTGGTGGCGGCCCGACCTGGCCGCCGGCGCATGGCCGGCGCTTCCGAGGATTTCCGGCGAAACGCAGGTTGCGGTCAGCACGCCGCCGTTCGGGGCCCTGATGGCATTCACCTTCGTGCTGCTGGTTGCGCCGCAGGTGTTCCTTCCGGCACTCGCCCCGATGCGGCTGGGTCTCCTGACCGCGGCCATCGCCATCACCACGTACCTCTGCGACCGGTTCTTTCGCCGGCAGTCGATCGTGCGACTCACGCGCGAGACGGGGGCGGCCGCCGGCCTCGTGCTCTGGTCGATCCTGACTCTTCCCATGTCGTACTGGCCGGGAGGCAGCCTGTCGTTTCTCCTCGGCGCCTATCTCAAGACGCTGGCGATTTTCTGGTTGCTCGCCAACGTCGTGAGCACGCTGCCGAGGCTGCGGGTGGTGGCCTGGGGGCTGAGCCTGATGTCGGTGCCCCTGGCGGCGTTCGGAGTGCATGAGTACCTGGCGGGACGGTTCATCGACCCCGGGCCGGTGAAACGGATCCTGAGCTACGAGGCGCCGCTCACGCAGAATCCCAACGACCTCGCCCTGATGCTGAACCTGATTCTCCCGCTGACCCTGGCCCTCTTCCTGGCCGAGTCGCGAGCGCTCCGGCGGACGGCTCTCCTGGGCATTCTCGCGCTCGTCGCGCTTGCGGTGATCCTCACCTTCTCGCGCGCCGGGTTCATCACCCTGGCGACCACGCTGGTGATCTACGTCTGCAGGCTCCTCAAGAGGCCGGAGCGCGGCTGGGCGGTCGCGGTCCTGGCCCTGGCGCTGGTCTGCGCGCCCCTCCTGCCGGCCGATTACCTGCAGCGCCTGAGCACGATCACGGACATCCAGTCGGACCCGACGGGATCGGCGCAGGAGCGCTGGAGCGATACGCTGGCCGCGCTCCGGTTCATCCTCCGGAACCCGATCGTGGGTGCCGGCGTCGGTATGAACATCCTCGCCCTCAACGACATCCGGGGGCCCGCCTGGAAGGAAGTTCATAACGTCTACCTGGAATACGCCGTGGATCTCGGCCTGCCGGGTCTCGCCCTCTTCCTCGTGGTGCTGACCGGGTGCCTCCGCTCGACCGCCTCGGCGCGGCGACGCGCGGCGGGAGCGCCGACGCTCCGCGAGATGTTCCTGCTCTGCGAAGGAATCGAGGTCAGTCTCATCGCGTTCATCGTGGCCGCCCTGTTTCACCCCGTCGCTTACGACTTCTACTTCTATTACATCGCGGGGCTCGCGCTCGCGGCCGGGACCGTCTGCGATCGCCTCACGGGAGAACGAGCGTGAGAGCGGCCGGCGTGCGCCCCAGCGGCTGGCTGTGGAAGGAGGGTGGGGGTTACTACAGGGATGACGCGCAGAGCCTCGCTGCCAGGCCTCTTCTGCCGGATCTGCGCCGAATTCTCCATCGCAGGCTGTTCGCTCTGTTCGCGCGGTTGGGCAATCTGGTGCCCGGATCCCGGGTGCTCGAGGTCGGGTGCGGTCGCTCGGCCTGGCTCCCCTTCCTGGCCACGCGACTCGGCTGCTCCGTGGTCGGCATCGACAGCGAGCCGTATGCGGCCGAGCTGGCGAGGGCGAACCTGATCGGGGCGGGGGTGAGCGGTCA
>JBIOWS010000118.1:0-7613 GCA_044868745.1 Candidatus Polarisedimenticolia bacterium | reverse complement strand
TGCGCTTCCGGCAGCCGCTTCTCCTCCAAGTCGAGGGGAGCCCGCAGGAGAAAGGGGCGTTCGCCTCGGCCCTGTCGGCGGTGGGGGCCTGGTGGCGCCGCCTGTGGCAGGCCGGAACGCACCTCGGTCGGGCCCGGTCCAATGCGCGGCTGACCATCCATCTGGGCGAGGAGATGGCGCGCGAGGTGTACCGCAGCCTGGTGCCCGGAGAGCGCCTCGTCGTGGTCACTCCTCCGGGGCTCTTCCTGCCCGAGGCCGGCCAGGAGCCGCCGGGTTCGATCCGGCCGGCGAAGCCGGCCTCGCCGCCGCCCGTGCCGCCGGAGGCGGCTCCCGGAGTCCCGTTCCGCATCCCCCCGCCGGTCGAGACCCCCTCGGACATCACCCCCTCCGAAGCGGGCACGCCGAAAGGCGACGGGATCTCCCCCGCCCAGCCGGTCCTCCCCGAGCCTGCTCCTTCCGGAGAGGAGGAACCGGACCCCCCGCCGGAGGAGCAGGAGCCTCCCGCCGAGCCGCCCCAGCAGTGAACGGGGGACGGATTGATTTTCCGCCCCGCGGGCGTCACCTTAAGGAAATGGCCCACGACGGTACGGTCAGCTCTTCGCTTCAGGAAGATCTCCTCGCCCTGATGGACAGGAAGAATCACTGGGCCTGGCCGCACATCAACGAGGGCCGGGCGACGCGGGCGCAGCTCCTGCTCCATTTCCAGCAGGAGTTCGAGGTGTACGTACGCGACTTCCCGGTGCTCCTGAGCCGGGTCCACGCCCGCTGCCCGCACCCGGAGGTGAGGCAGGACCTGGCGGAGAACATCTACGAGGAGGAGACCGGCACGCTGAGCAAGGGGGTCCCGCACCCGGAGCTGTTCCTGGTGATGATGGAGGGGCTGGGGTTTCCGCGGGCGCGCTTCACCGGCATCGATCTCCTCGTGGAGGCGGCGGCCTACCGGGCCTGGATCGACTGGGTGACCACGCGGCGGCCGTGGCTCGAAGGGGCGGCGCTGGTGACCATCTTCATCGAGGGGAGCGTCGAGGATCGGCGGCGCATCGAGGCGCCCGAGCCGGAGGACCCGGTCGATCTGGAGGCGGAGCTGCAGAAGAACGCCCTGGTGCGGCACTACGGGGTCGATCCCCGTTTCCTCGACCTGAAGCGGGCGCACCACATGGTCGAGACCGGCCACCGGAAGATGGCCTGGAAGATGGTCCTCGAGCACGCCACGTCGGTCCGCGCGGCGGACCGGGTCCGCCGTATTCTGAGGCGCACTCTCGATCTCTGGACGTTGTACCGGGACGGCGTGGCGCGGGCCTGCCGCATCACCCGCCCCTGAGGGGACGGTTCGCCGCGCCCCGGCGTGGCCGGCTCGGCCGGCTCAGGCCTCGCGCAGGGCGTTGGCGATCCGCAGGCGGGCGGCGCGCGCGGCCGGAAGCAGTCCTCCGAACAGCCCCATGACGACGGCGAAACCGATGCCGGCGGCCAGGTTCAACGGGGTGATCCGGAAGGCGAAGGCGATCTCGCTGAAGCTGGCGGTGTTGCCGGTGCCGGTCCTGAAGCCGTTGATCGGATAGGCGAGAAGACAGCCCACCACCCCGCCGACCAGCGCCAGGAAGATCGACTCCAGAACGAAGGAGAACAGGATGCTGCGGCGGGAGAAGCCGAGCGAGCGCAGCGTGCCGATCTCGCGCGTGCGCGCGGCCACGATGGCGTACATCGTGTTCATCGCCCCGAACACGGCGCCGATCCCCATGACGATGGAGACGAAGCCGGCCAGGGCCAGAAGGGGCTTCGAGACCGGCCCGGCCTGGTCCTCGTAGTACTGCCGCTCCTGCACCATCCGGACCTGCATCTGGGGGTTGGCCTCGATCTCCTTGTCGAACGCCTGGAGCGTCGAAGGATCCTTGAGCTTCACGGTCAGGGAGCTCTGTCCTCCCCCCCGCTGGAAGGCCGGGCCCATGACGTTGAAGTCGCCCCAGATCTCGCTCTCGAACGCCCCTCCCTCCGCCGTGAAGACGCCCACCACCGTCCAGTCGCGCCTCTGGATCTTCACCGTCGCGCCGAGATCGAGCCCGCGGATCCTTTCGACGATCCGCTCGCCGACGATCACTTCGTTCAGCCCGGGCGCGAGAGTGCGCCCCTGCGTGATCCGGATGCCGCTGCGGACTTCGAAGGCGCGCGGCGTGACCCCCCGGATGGTAACGTTGGTCGGCAGGCCGTCGATGCGTTTGGGGAGGTTGGCCACGATGACGATCTCGGGGGAGGCGAGCGGCTGCCCGTCCGCAGCGCGCGCCACGCGGGGATCGACCGAGATGAGATTGGCGTCCTCGCGGTCGAAGAAAGAGGACAGCTCGGTGTTCGAGCCGCGCTGGATCACCACCGCGTTGTCGGTCGACCCGGTCGCCCTCAGAACCAGCCGGAAGCCGCTCGCCATCGCCAGGAGGACCACGAACACGGTGACGACCAGCCCGATCCCGCAGATCGCCAGCAGGGTGACCTTCCAGCGCACGACCAGGTTGCGGACGTTGTAGGAGAGTGGCAGAGCCATCAGACCTGCCTCAGCATGTCGGTGATCCGGGCCCTGTAGGCGAGAAGCGCGGGAACGAACCCGGCGGCCAGGCCGATGCTCACGGAAAGGCCGAACGCGACGGAGGCGATCAGGGGGGAGAGGCCCAACTCCGGAAAGCCCCGGACCGCGTCGCCGATGATCGGCAGGAAGGGCAGGGCGCGGATCATCTCCCGGCCGAGGAGGATGCCGACCCCGCCGCCCAGGGCCCCGAGCAGGGCCGACTCGGCCAGGATGAGGATCAGCACCAGGGTGCTGGAGAAGCCGAGTGTTTTCAGGACGGCGATCTCGGTGCGCCGCTCCCGCACCGCCATGCTCATGGTGTTGGCCGTCACCAGAAGGATGGTGAACATCACCGCCAGCGCGATGCCGTTCAGGAGCAGGGCCAGGTTGCCCGCCATGGAGACGAAGCCGGCCCGGAACGCCGCCTCGGTCTCGGTCTTCGTCTGGGCCTCGCTGTTCTCGAACAGGGCGTCCACCGCTTTGCCGATCGCCGCCGCCTGCTTCGGATCGGCGATCTCGATGACGAACGTCCCGATGCCTATACGCTGCTGCGTCATCTCGTACAGATACTTGTGATGAAAGAACATCGGCGAGGTGTCGGTCCCCGGGAAGCGGGCCAGGTCGGTGTCGAAGATCCCGCGGATGACGAACTCGTAGGGGCGGCCGACGCGATAGTAGGGGATGAAGCTCTCGAGCTGGAACGTGTCGCCCACCTTCCAGCCGAACCGCTCGGCCGTCCTCCTGCCGACGATGCAGCCGCGCAGATCCTGCAGGAAGGCCTGCTTCTGGTCCTCCGGGAGGATGAACTCCGTGTGCATCGCCAGGTACGGCTCCGCCTCGACCGCCAGATTCGGGAAGAAGTCTTTGAAGTCGTTCGGCCGGCGCGTGCCGCCGAACCAGTTGACCATCGCCACCGAGCGCACGCCGGGCAGCGCGGCGATTCTCGCCTTGTAGGCGATCGGCATGTTGAAGATGAGGCTCACGGCGTGCCGGGTGACGAGCCGGGTGGCGCTGGCGCTCTGGAGGTTCCAGGTGACCGCCTGGACGAACGTCCTGAGCGTGCAGAACAGGAAGATGCAGACCGACATCGCCAGGACCGTGCTGGCGGTGCGGATCCAGTTCCGGCGCAGATGCTTGAGGATGTACGGGAGGTATCTCATGCGCCGTCCGTGAGCACGCCCTTGTCGAGGTGCTTCTGGATCCGGGCGCGGTGCGAGGCGCGCGGATCGTGCGTCACCATGACGATCGTCTTGTGGAAATCGCGATTCAGGGTCTCCATCAGGGCCAGGATCTCCTCGGCGCTTCTGGCGTCGAGGTCGCCGGTCGGCTCGTCGGCGACCAGCACCTTGGGGTCGGCGACGATCGCCCGGGCGATGGCGACCCGCTGCTCCTGCCCTCCCGAGAGCTGCCGCGGGTAGTGACCGGCCCGATCGGCGAGACCGACCACCCGCAGGGCGGTCATGGCGCGCTCCCGCCGCTCGCGCCTGGAAAGGCTCGCGAGCAGCAGCGGCAGCTCCACGTTTTCCAACGCGGTCAGGACCGGGATCAAATTGTAGAACTGGAAGATGAAGCCGATCGTCCGGCTGCGCCAGCGGGCCAGGGCGGTCTCCGAGAGCCGGGACAGGTCGGTGCCTGCCACGCCGATCCGCCCCGACGTCGGGCGGTCGATCCCGGCGATGAGGTTCAGAAGGGTCGTCTTGCCCGAGCCCGAGGGGCCCATCAGGGCCACGAACTCCCCTTCGGGGACCTGCAGATCGATCCCGTCGAGGACGGTGATCTCCTGGGTGTCCCGGCGATAGACCTTGCGCACCTGCTGCACGTCCACGATCGGCATCAGCGACTCCTGCGCCCGGGCGGCGCTCTCCCTCATCGGTTCACCCCCTGATCCTGACCGGGTCTCCGTCCCTGAGCATCTCGGGCGGCCGAAGCACCAGCGTCTCGGACCCGACGAGGCCCTCGCGCACCACCACCTGTCCCTGACGCGCCATCCCCGTCAGCACGGCGCGCTGTTTCACCCTGCCTCCCTGCACCTCGAACACGAGCGACTTTCCGTCGCGCGTGACCACCGCCTCCTCCGGCACGGTAATCATCGGTGACGGGGAAGAGGCGCCGGCGGCCGCCGGTTTGCCCGGCTCGATGAAGGTGACCCTGGCGGTCATCTCCGGTTTCAGGTCGCTGTCCTTGTCCAGGATGGTCACCTTCACCTGCACCGTCGCCTTGGTGCGATCCGCGGTCGGGATGATCTGGCGCAGGACCGCTTTGTAGGTTCGATCCGGGAAAGCTTCGACGGCGACCTCCGCGGGCTGATCCGGGCCCAGCCTGGCCACGTTCGACTCGCTGACGTCGGCCTCCACTTCGAGCGTCTCCAGATCGGCCAGGGCGACGATCGCCCCGGAGGAGGTGGAGATGTTCACGCCGGGAGGGATCGGGGCGACACTCTCGCCCACCTCGGCCATCTTCTTCACCACCACGCCGCTGAAAGGGGCCTTGATGAGCGTGTCCCTGAACAGCGCCTCGGCGAGCGACAGGTCGGCCGCCGCCTGCGCCAGGACCGCTTCGGCGATCTGCACTTTGCTCCGGGCGGCCTCGAGCTGGTCCTGCGACACGACCTGCTCCCGCGCCAGCCCCTCGGCCAGGCGGAGCTGGCGGCGGCTCTCGCTCAGGTCGGCCTCGGCCCTCTGGACCGAGGCCTTGGCCTGCTGCACCTGGGCCTCGTAGTTGGCGCTCTCGAGCCGCGCCAGGATGTTCCCTCTCTCGACCCGGCTCCCCTCCTCGACCCTCAGCTCGGCGAGCCGTCCCTGAATCTTCGCCGACACGACCGCCTTCCGCCGGGGCACGACGTAGCCGGTCGCGCTCAGGACCGGTGTGCCGGCGACGGCCTGCGCGGCCTGGGCGACCGATGGGCGGACGGTCGTGACCTCTATGGCCAGGAACGACTGCCGGACGCGGTAGGCGTACAGAGCGCCGAGCCCCAGCAGGATCGGCACGAAGACGACCAGGCTCCACCGCCAGCCGCCGCGCGCGGAGCGCGCGCGGTCGATGGTGAGCGACGCCAGATCCTGCTTGAGGTCGGTCGCCATTGCACCCTCGGGCTCGAGCCGCCGTCCATCAGAGGAGCCGCAGCACCTCCTGGGGGTGCGTCTTCGGATCGACTTTGGGGAAAACGTGCCTGATGGTACCGTCCGGCCCGATGACGTAGGAGATCCGCTTGGCGGACCTGTCGCCGGGTCCGCCGCAGGCGCCATAAGCGATGCCGATGGCGCGCTCGGTGTCGCACAGCAGCCGGAAGGGGAATTTCAGCTTGGCGGCGAAGGCGGCGTTGTCGTTCACGGTGTCGAATGACGCTCCCAGGACCACGGCGTTCTTCTTCTCGAACTCGGCCGACAGGTCGCGGTACCCGCAACCCTCGACCGTTCACCCAGGCGTGTCGGCCTTGGGGAAGAACCACAGCACCACGTTCTTGCCCGCGAAGTCGGACAGCGCGACCTCGCGGCCGTGGTGATCTTTGACCTTGAAATCAGGCGCTTTGGCACCCACGGACAGCATGCACACCTCCATCGGCTCGAAGGGATGATGGCGAAGCGTATCACCCCCGACGCCGCCGCTCAAGGCCCCGTCGCAGCGGTCGCCGCGAGACCCTCTTTCACGGCCTGCGCCAAGTGCGAGGCCGGACCCCGGCCCCAGTAGTGCAGGAAGATGAGACGCGGCTCCTCGTGCGTCATGTGGTGATGGATCGCCACGATGTCGAGTCCTCCGGCGCGCAGCGCCCGGAGCACCGGCTGGAGCTCCGATTCGAGGACGGCGAAATCGCCGTCCACCACGGCGTCGTCCCTGGTCCCGGCGAAGGCGGCCCAGGTGTTCACGCCCATCTGGGAGGAGATCGGCATGCCGCCGTGCCGGGCGGTTCTGCCGAAAACCGCCTTGAACATCCCGTCCTGGGTCTGCCCGGGCACGCCGAGGATCCTGGCCAGCGCCGGGGCGTCCAGGTCGCTCTTGGCGGGAGTCGGCGTTCTCCCCGGGCGGTCGGCCGGATCTTTCCGGCGCGCACGAATCTCCCGGATCAGGTCGAGCGCCCGGCGCACCGTGCCGGCCAGCGCCGCCGGCTCTCCCTCGCCCGCGACGTGCATGAAAAAGAGGTTCGGCTGATCGTGGAAGAAGTGGTTGTGCAGGGCGGTGACCTCGGCTCCGCCGTCCAGCAGGGCGCTCAGCAGCGGATTCACCTCGTCCTCGAACAACGCCAGATCCCCCATCATCGTCGCCTGTTCCCCCGTGCCCTTGAAGGCGACCCACGAGCTCAGCCCCATGAAGGGGGAGAGCCTCCAGCCGTCGACCATCACCGGCACGTCGGTCCGCGGGACCGCGACCTTGTAGACCTGCTCCGCTTGGTTCCAGGTCCCCGGCGTGCCGAGGATGCGGTCGAGGCGGCCGGTGTCGAGAGACGGAGGCGCCGCCCACGACACCTGGAGCGTCGTCAGGAACAGCACGGCGAGAAGCGGTCTGAGATTCATCGAGCCTCCCTCCCGTGAAGGGCGGTGACCGTTTTGTAGACCCGCAGCGTCTCGGCGGCGAGGCGCTCCGGCGTGAAGCGCGCCGCCACGTCGAGGCTGCCGCGCCTCCCCATCTCGCGCGCGCGCGCCGGGTCGGATAGAAGTGTCAGGATCGCACCGGAAAGCCGGGCTGGATCGCGCGGCGGGACGATGAGGCCGGTCTCGCCATCCTTCAGGATCTCGGCGGCGCCGCCGATCGAGGTAGCCACCGTCGGCACGCCGCAGGCCAGAGCCTCTTTGAGGACCGCGGAGGAGGCGTCACAGTCGACCGAAGGGAGGACCGAGACGGTCAGGGCCGCCGTGATCTCCGGGACATCGTCGCGGAACCCCAGGAATCTCACGGCGCCCGCGACACCGAGCGACGCCGCGAGCGACTTCAGATCGTTCTCCCTCGGCCCTGTCCCGACCAGGACGAAGCGCGTCGCAGGCTGCGCTCTCAGGATCGTGACGGCGGCACGCAGCAGGTCGGCTTGCCCCTTGTCGTCCACCAGCCGGCCGATCACGCCGACCAG
>JBIOWS010000117.1:0-2313 GCA_044868745.1 Candidatus Polarisedimenticolia bacterium | reverse complement strand
CCCCGCGCCCGCCCCGCCCCCACGCGGCAGGCATGGCATTTCCCCAGCCACCCTTCCGGTAGGAGCCGGCTGTGGTGGACGAGCAGACGGGCTCCTGCGCGCCGACCGGCGTCGCTCGCGCTCTCTCCCGCCAGCCGGTCGAGGATTTCGCCGGTGCCGTCCGTCGAACGATCGTCCACGACGATCACCTCGAGATCCGGGTAGCGCTGCGCCAGCAGCCGCTCCACGGTGGTGCGGATGCCGTCGGCTTCGTCGCGCGCCGTGACGACGACCGAGAGGGAAGGGATCGGGTCGGGCGCCCGTCGGCCGTCCTGGTTTCGCCCGAGAACGTCTTCGAGAGTGCGGGCGTTGCGGATCGCGGCGGTCAGCCGTCGGGCCACGCCGACCCAGGCCAGGAGCAGGAGTGCGGCGGGGATCAGGACGACGATCTCCGGTCTCATCTTGACTCCATCCGACCAGCGGGGATATGGTAGCCGCACGACAGGAGCGTCGGGTCGACCACGGCGGCGCGACCGTACTATTCCATCAGGAGGACAGCATGAAGTCTATCGGATTTTGCGCAGCGCTCATCGGTTGCATCACCCTCGCGATTGCGGGGACAGCGGCGACAACGGGAGCCGCCAAAGGTCCCGCCTGGAGCATGAACGCCACGATCATCGAGGCCTGCTCCTGCCCGATGTTCTGCCAGTGCTACTTCAACGGCGAGCCGGCGGCCCATCACGGCCACGCGGAGGGAGAGCCGGCGCAGCATTTCTGCCGTTTCAACAACGCCTTCAAGGTGAACAGGGGAACTTATGGCCCGGTCAGGCTGGACGGCGCCAAGTTCTGGGTCTCGGGCGACCTGGGCGGTGACTTCTCCAAGGGGATGATGGATTGGGCGATGGTGACGTTCGACCGCGCCACCAGCAAGGAGCAGCGCGACGCCATCACCTCCGTCCTGGGCTCGCTGTACCCGGTCAAGTGGAATTCGATGGCGACCGACGAAGGGGACATCTCCTGGACCCCCGGCAAGGACGAGGCGTTCGCTCTCCTCGATGGCGGCAGGACGGCTGAGGTCCGCCTGAAGCGGTTCGCGGGCATGACGAACGAGCCGGTCGTCATCAAGAACCTCAAGTACTGGGGGGCCCCACGCAACGACGGCTTCATCATGATGCCGAACGTGGTCGAAGCCTACCGAAAGGGGCCGAAGGCGTACGAGTACAAAGGCACCAACGGCTTCATGATCACCTTCGACATCGATTCGAAGTCGGTACCGCAGTCGGCGGGGACCAGCGGGAAGTAGGGGGGGCTCAGGGCGCCGGAGCCGCCATCGTCGCCGAGCGGGCGATGTCCTCCTGGCGGATCTTCTGGACGTCGAACGACTCGAGGGCGGCGATCAGCCGGTCGAGAGCCTGATCGAATCCGGGGACGGTCTTGCGGGCCCGGGTGAGCGGATTGCAGCGCGCCAGGACGAAGTTCTTCACGAACGGGTGTTTGATCCCGCGGCGCTTGAGCTTGTCGACGATCCCCTGCAGGGCCGCGGCGGCTTCCTCCACGCGCGCGGCCCGCTTCTCGCGGGTCGGGTACGAGGAGGTCAGAGAACCCTTCAGGAACCGATCCACGCGCCTCAGGATGGGAGAGAAGGCGCCACCGGCGAAGCGGGGGCTCTTCTCGTAGAGAAGTCCGAGCGTCACGTAGTAGGCCTCCTCGAACTGGAAGGCGAAGTCCTCCTCGCCCCCCTTCTCGCCGCGCTCCATGAGCCCCCTGTACATCCGGATCACCTCGAGCGATTTCTCCTTGAGGTTGTGCGCCTTCTCCGTGTTCAGGGCGAGGATCTGAAAGGCGACTTGCGGCTCGGCGATGACGATCGCCGGGATGAGCGCCGCCTTCAATTTCTCCAGGACGTAGCGCCGGTGGTTCCCGTTCGGCGTCCAGTAGACGCCCTCGGCGCGGACGGCCACCAGCGGATCGATGAAGCGGTCGATCTTCCTGATGACCCTGAGGAGACGCTCGGCGTGCGTCTTGGACAGGTCCCTCTGGTAGGGGGTCGGCTGCACCTTGTCCCGCGGCAGGAGGGCGAAAATCTGCCAGCGGCCGCCGACCGGCTCGCGGTAGAGGGCCAGTGGGGCGCCACCGTCGGTTTCGATCTGCCCGGCGAGTCGCACCACCTCGGCCGGCGGGTCCTCTCCCTCGGGATGGACCGAGAATCCCAGGCGCGCCACGTCACCCTCCCGCGCCGTCCGGCGCTACTCCTCGTCGGTCCCTTCGGAGCAGATCGTCAGCCGGTTGTCGACCGCCTTGACTCCTTTGGCCTTCCGCGCGAGGTTGCGCGCC
>JBIOWS010000116.1:0-3043 GCA_044868745.1 Candidatus Polarisedimenticolia bacterium | reverse complement strand
TCCCGGCCGCGGGAAGATAAAAACGGCCGCGCCGGGGAGGGGTCGGCGCGGCCGGTGGGTGCGTGAAATCCGCGGCGTCCTTCAGGTCCTGTGGGCCCTCTGCGACGCGCGCGGGAAATACGCCTTGTAGAAGTGGTAGCTCATGACACAGAACGGGATGAGCAGAAAGAAACCCTGGACTCCGAAGCTCTGGCGCAGCATGCCGAGGAGGATGACGATCGATCCGCCCGCGAGCTGGCTGTTGAGCGTCCAGGAGTACTTCTCGTACCAGACGCGAAACGGCGTGATCCTCTGTTCCAGCCCCACGGCGATCGAGACCAGGCCGGTGTTCACGGCGAAGAACGCCAGCACGGCCAGAAGCAATCCCAGGAGCGAGGAGGGGGAGGTAACGTCCCCGAGACGCCCGCCGCTGGCGTAGAAGGCATGCCCGCCCAGCCAGGCCGCCAGGACGAAGTTGCACAGGTTGAACAGCGACTTGTACGCCTCCATCCGCGGCCGGCCGACGATCCAGAAGTAGGCCATCGCCACCGTCGCCAGGAGCATCGCCTCCTTCACGCCGAAGAAGACGATCGCCGCCAGCATGAATGGTTGCAGCGTCGAGATCCGGGCGTTGTGGCCCAGATTTAGCGTGTGCGGAGCGGCGATGCAGGCGAACACCAGAAGCAACAGGAAGTCGGCGCTGAGACTCATCATGCCGTGCATGAGGCTCTCCACGACCGCCAGACCGCCGAGCATCATGATTGTCGCCAGGAATCCGGTCATCTTTACTTCCTCTTGCCGCCGCCCCAGACGGCGGCCAGGTTTTCCACCGACCCGGAGGTCGTCCCCAGCACACAACTCTCCCCGCCCCAGATCAGCCCGGAAGCGGTGATCTGATCGTTCGCGACGATCGATTTGCTCCCACCCTTGCCGCCACCCCAGACGGCCCCGTAGTTCTCGGTGATGTTGGGCGAGACGTCGCTCATCTCGACACCCGAGGAGCCCCCTTTGCCCTGACCCCAGATGGTGCCCATCGTCCAGGCTTCGCCGCCCCATATGAGACCGGTGTCCTGCAGGTAGACGTTGTCGTCCGAGGCCAGCAGCGAGGCCGGGGAATCGGCCGACTTGGCGGAGCCGGACGCCTTGAGAGCCGCCTGCACGTCCAGATAACCTGCGCCGGTCTCGAAGGCGAGGTAGGAATCCTTGACCGCTGATTTCATCAGCCGAGCCTTGACCGTCGCCGGGGTCAGGCCGGGGTCCTTCTGGAACATCAGGGCCGCGGTGGCGGAGACCATCGGCGCCGCCATCGAGGTCCCCGACAGAGAGTAATAGGCGCCGTCCTTCGACGCGTTCGCAGGGTCGGCGAGGTAGTCGCCGAGCTGGAGCGTCAGATCGTGGTAGGTCGTATCCAGGTACGAGCCGGCGGCGCGCAGCGACACGATCCAGGTTCCCGGGGCGACGAGGTCCGGCTTGGCGACGTGATCGATCAGAGTCGGCCCCTTCGAGGAATACCAGGCCAGGACGTCATCGGTCGTGGTGACCGTGTTGGAGTCGTCCATCGCACCGACGGTGACGGCGGCCGGCTCGTTCCCCGGCGAGGTGATCGTGCCGAACCCCGTGCCCACCCCGCCATCGTTCCCCGCCGCCACGACCACCAGGATCCCGGCGTTATTCGCGCCGCGCACGGCGCGGCAGAGGGGATCGGTGGTGTACGACTCGTACACCGGGTGGCCGAGGGAGAGGTTCAGGACGCGGATGTTGTAGGTCGCGCGGAAACGGATCGCCCAGTCGATCCCGGCCAGGATGTCGGAGGTATAGCCTGTACCGTCCGGTTGAAGCGCACGGATCGAGACGAGACGTGCGCCGGGAGCCAATCCCTTGAATGTCCTGAACGCCAGCTCTCCGGTGGACGACGCTCCGTTCCCGGCGATGATCCCCGCCACGTGCGTGCCGTGGCCGTAGTAGTCGGCCAGGCCGTTTTCATGCCCCACGACCTCGACTTCGACGATCTGAGGGAGGCTTCTCGAGCGCGCCAGATCCTTGTGGGCCTGCACCCCCGTATCGACGACGGCGACGCCGACACCGCTGCCGTCCAGCCCCCCGGAGTCGACTGCGGCCAGATCGGCCTTGACCGCCTTGGCGGCGACGTCCAGGTGCGCCCTGACCGGCGTGTCATAGGAGATGTGCTCCACCTCGGGGTCGTCCGCCAGCGCCTCGATCTGGGACGCGGGAACTCTCGCCGAGTACCCCTGGATGGCGGAGTGGCGCGTCTTGATCGATCCGCCCCGGCCGTGCAGACGGGCGAAGTGACTCGAGGTCGGCACGTCATGGGTCTGGATGATGACCGGCAGGAGATCGTCCGATCCGGCTCCCCGCACCTTGTCCTGGAGGTCGCGAGAGAGCTTGCCGCCGTCCCGCGCGCCCTGCGACGCGGCGGCGGGAACGACGCAGATCAGCAGGGCGGCAAGTGCTCCCGCCGCTACAAGCTTTCCCTTCAGGCCCCGCTCCATGCCCATCGCAGCCCCTTTTTTCGGCCATACCGCACCGCCTCGGCCACACACGCGGCCGGGCGACGGCAGGTCGAAGAGCAATACCCCTGCCACGCACAAATCCGTCAGCGGGCTGGAGCAACCGCTTGTGGGGCAATCCTTTCAGGGGAATCACCCGAGGTCCTACAAGACCGCAGAAGCGGGGCCTCGCGTCGGAGATCTGTACACGATCCTCGGCGCGCTGCTGACGCGCGGGTGCTATTGGAGAGGGTTCAGCGAGATGCGGGACGATGCAGGAAGCTGGACACCGGTGTCCAACCGTTCGCCACGCCCTTGCAGACATCGAGCGCACTGACGATCCCGACCAGGACCGGGCCGCGCACGATCGGGATCCGGTGGACTCTCTTCTCCCACATCAGGCGACACAGTTCCTCGACCGTGGCGTCGGCGGCGGCGCTGAGGACGTCCTTGGTCATGATCTCTCCTACCGTGACAGGAGCCTCACCCCGCACCTGCGCGAATCCGACGAAGCCGGAGCTGAACAGGGTTTTAATGTCAGTTTCTTGACGTTGCTC
>JBIOWS010000115.1:0-5050 GCA_044868745.1 Candidatus Polarisedimenticolia bacterium | reverse complement strand
TCGCGCGCTCCAATTCCGTGCGCGACAGCCTCGGGAACTTCCTGGTCCGGAAGGGGATCATCACACCCGAGCAGAACGCCGTCTCCGCCTCCAAGATCGACGAGACCACCCGTCATGGCAAAGTCCTGGTGAGGATGGGGTTCATCACCGCCGATCAGCTCCTCTGGGCCGTCAAGCAGCAGGTTCTGGAGATCATCTACTCCCTGTTCCACTGGCGCAGCGGATTCTTCGAGTTCTTCGAAGGCGAGACCGACGCCAAGGAGAAGATCACCCTGTCGATGTCGACGACGAAGATTGTCATGGAAGGAGTCCACAGGCTCGACGAGTGGTCGAAGATCAGGGCGGCGTTTCCAGACGACGGTGTCGTCCTCGAACCGGCCCACCCACCCGCCCAGGTCGCAATCCGACCCGATCTGAGCCCCGACGACAAGAAAGTTTTCGCCCTGGTCGATGGGGCGCGCTCCCTGGCCGAAATCGCCAACCTGGCGAGGCAGGGAGAGTTCGAGTGTTACTCCTCCTTGTTCAACCTCCTGACCGCCGGCGCACTGCGCGTGCGGGGGGTCTCCGCCAGGGCGCGCACCGCCGCGCGTTAAGCGCGGACGCCGGGGGGCCCGCCGCCGGTGCGTCTCGACAGGCGTACCACGCTCTCGACGTGGTGGGTCTGCGGGAACAGGTCGAAGGGGCGCACGCGCTCCACTCCGAACCCTCCCTCCGAGACGAAGATCTTCACATCGCGAGCCAGGGTGGCGGGGTCGCAGGAGACGTAGACCAAGCGCGGCACGCGCGAGAGTGCGATGCAGCGTGCCACGTGGCGCGCCAAGCCGGCGCGCGGCGGATCGAGGAGGATCGCATCCCAATGACCGTCCTCGAGCAGGCCCGGCAGGACGGCGGACACGTCGCGGCAGCAGAGCCTGAAATTTCCGACGCCCGCCCGGGCCGCATTGTCGCGGGCTGCCGCGGCCGCCACCCTCGAGCCCTCAACGCCGGTGACGTCCCGAGCCCGGCGGGCCAAGGCCAGGGTGAAGAGGCCCACCCCGCAATAGAGCTCCAGAATCGATTCGTGCGGGCGCGGCCCCAGCGACCCGATCACCTCGGCCCGCAATGGGGCCAGCGCGTGACGGTTCGACTGGAAGAAGGCGCCGGCGGGGATCTTGAACCGATCGCCCTCCACGTCCTCATAGAGATGACCGCGCCCCGCGAGAATCGACTCCACTCCTCGCCTCCCCTGCGGGCCAATCTGGCGGCGCACGACGCCCACGATGCTCGAGAACCTGCGCGTCAGGGCCCCGACCAGATCGATTAACGCCGCACTGTCCCCGCGCCCCGTATCCAGCGTGACGAGGATCTCTCCCGTGGAGGTCGCCATCTGGATCCCAAACCTCTGCAGGAGTCCCCTTCTCCGCCGCCGGTCCCACGGCTGGAGGTGCCTCAGCGGCGCCTCGGCTGCGATCCAGGCTCTGATCTCGTTTCCTTCGTCCGACATGAGGTGACATCGACGGATCGGCACGATCTCACCTCGACGTTCGCGATGGTGCAGTCCGAGGGCGGGACGCCCGCCGGCATCCGCTCCCCAGTCGAAGTCCATCCTGAACCTGTACCCGACGGGGGGACCGGCAACCACCGTCTCGCAAACAGTCGGGACCTGCACTCCGGCCAGGTGCGCCAGCATCGCCCCCACCTGGAGACCCTTCGCCCTCGCCTGCGCGGCCGGCGCCAGGTGCTGGAGATCACACCCCCCGCAGACGCCGTAATGCTCGCAGGGCGGGACGAACCGGTCGGGCGAGGGGCGCAGCACTTCCACGCAGATCGCTTCGGCGTACCCGCGCCTGCGCCTGACGATCCGCGCGCGCACGGCCTCGCCAGGGAGCGCGCCCTGGACGAAGACGACGAGCCCGGAGGCCCTGGCCACGCCCCTTCCCCCGAATGCGAGATCGATGATCTCGAAGGACGCCTCGTCCCCGGGGGCCAAGGGTGCAACGGCTCCCCAGGCGCCATGGACGGTGTTCTTCGGCACGGCCATCATCTCCGCCAGCCTACCAGAGGCCCCTCCGGATCCTCAAACCTCCAGAGCCGGGCCGCTTGTCCCCCCGGTGGCGCGAGCCTATATTCACCCGGTCGCCCAGGATGAGGAGAGACGAGAAGCCGATGAGCCGCGAGTCGGGCGTACTGCAGATTCCTGGCCTTCCGTCCGGTGCCGATCACGCCGATCCCAGGCGGCGCGGCCGGTCGATGAAGGATGTCATCCCCAAGGACACCTGGACAGTCTTCAAGATCATGGGAGAGTTCGTGGAGGGGTTCGAAACCCTCCGCCCCGTAGAGCCGGCGGTCTCCATCTTCGGCGGCTCGCGCGTACGCAAAGGAACGCGGTACTACAACCGCGCCGTGCAGGTGGCCCAGGCGCTCGCGCGGGAAGGATTCTCGATCATCACGGGTGGAGGCCCCGGGATCATGGAGGCCGCCAATCTAGGGGCGCGGCGGGGCGGAGGTCGATCGGTCGGTCTCAACATTCGGCTGCCGTTCGAACACCAGCCGAACCGTCACATCGATACGCTGGTGAATTTCAACTACTTCTTCGCCCGCAAGGTGATGTTCATCAAGTATGCCTGCGCCTACGTCGTCTTCCCAGGCGGGTACGGAACCCTCGACGAGGCGTTCGAGGCGCTCACCCTGGTCCAGACTCACAAGGTGGACAATTTTCCTGTAATCATGATCGGCCGGGAATTCTGGAGAGGACTCGTCCGCTGGATCGGGAAGGAGATGCTCGGGGGCGGGATGATCGACCGGGGTGATCTGGGCCTCTTTACCGTGACCGACGATACGCAGGAAGTCTGCCGTCTTGTCCGAGAAGGATACCGCCGCAGGGTCCGCGCCAACGGAGGGCCGTCCACGCCCTGACCCCCCGGGGTCAGTGCAACGAGCCTCCCTCCCCCGAATCGGTTGCATCCAGGAGCGGCCTGCGTCCCGCAAAACCATCGGGGATGCGGTGCCAGTGCCCGACCCCCGCCTCGCCGTACTTCCAGCAGAGAAAGACGATCTCGTTGTTGTACAGGCAGGGGAAGTCGATGAGTCCCGCCTCCGGGCCGTTCACCAGGCAACCGTTCGCGTGGATCCGCTCGATCAGCAGCTTGACCCTGGCGAACAGTCGCGGCGCCACGTCGCGCTCTTCCAGATACTTCGCGAGCTCGGGGCTCCCGGGAGGCAGATTGGCCTGGCGCGCGGCCGCTTCGATCTCGGTGCGGATTTCGCCGAAGGTCTCGATGAGCTGTTCGACGACGGGCTTGAGATCGGGAAGGAGCGCGTTGGCTTCTTCGAGGGTGAACAACCTGGTGAACTGGGCCGCATCGCTCATGAGCTTGACCGTCGGGGAGGAATTCTAGTCGGCCCGGCCCGGCCTTACAAGCGATTGCCCCCGATCGTCGTCCGGGCCATGAAGGAAGAGACAGAGACGCACGCCGGGGCGCAGGATGTATTCCTCCCGCTTGTATCCGGGACCGAGCCGGGTCGCGATCGAGTCTGCGGCGTCGCAGCGGGCGATCACGACCGCGTCGCCCGGTGTCTCGATCGGTCGACCGATGTAGGAAACGTTGGGGAAATCGCGCAGGTACCAGTTGAGCGGCAGGTAGTCCGGGGACAGGATCTGCACCGGCACCGCGCGTCTTTGAGGGAGCTTCTCGGCATAGGCCTGGATGCGGGCCACCAGGCGCAGGGCGTCCCGGCTCGTCTGCACGTAAACCAGCGGGCTGGCCCCGTCGACATCGTATCGAATCAGAGAGAGGTCGACCGCCCTCGCCGCGGCCGCGGCGGCGAAGGTCGAGAGGAGGAGCGCCGCAGACCGGCGCGCCCGCGACGGCGCCTGGGTTCCCAATCCGGCCCCGACGGCAAGGCCGGACAGGAGGGCGAGCGGCAGGACCATGTTCAGCACCAGCCACGGGGTCTTGTACGAGATCGAGGAGTAGGTGATCAGGATCGTCCCGGCCCACACGGTGAGGAGGATGCCCGGGACGATCCGGCGCCTGAGGGCGATCACGGCACCGCAGACTGAGGCGGGAAGCAGCAGCGGCTCCTCCAGGAACAGAACCTTCAGGAAGTAGAACCAGGGCTTGTCGTGCCCTTCAGGACGCACGGCGCGAGCGCCCCACAGCCGGACCGCTTGGATCGGCCCCACGAGCCCGCGCGGGTCGGCACCCAGGTCGGTGTAGAGCGCTCCTGCCAGGACCGAGGCTCCGAGCAGCATGATCAGGATGTGCGTGGCGCGGGGCCGCGAGCCGCCGCTTCCCACCGCCACGACGCCGCCCAGGAGCAGAGCGGCGATGGCGAAAACTGCCGTCTCTTTGGTTGCCGCCATCGCCCCCGCCGCCAATCCGGCGAGCAGGTACCACCCCGGCCGCGACGACGCGAGACCGCGGGCGGCACCCACGACGCACAGCAGGGTGAAGAAGACCAGATAGGTCTCGTGGATGTTGTCGCGGGAGTAGTAGACGAGGGACGGGGAGACGGCCAGGAGAACTCCGGCTGCGGCGGCCCCGGCCCGGCCGAGCTCCTGCCGCAGCATCCAGGCCAGGGGCGCCATCGCCGCCCCCAGGATGGCCGGAACGAAACGCAGCGCTTCGGTCATTCGACCGAAGATCATGAGCGAGAGCGCGCTCAAGTAATAAGGAAGCGGGCCGTGATAGTTGGACGGATCGTACCGGTACACCCCCTGCTCCAGCAGGCGCAGGAGAAAGATGACGTTCGTTCCCTCGTCGTGGTGCAGCGGTCTTGTGGCCAGCGCCACCAGCCTGAACGAGCCGGCGAGCAGGAAGAGGACGACGGAGACGAGGCGATCGGCGCGCTTCACCTCAGTCGCCCAGCCTGTAGAGCGCCGTGCCGTCGCGATCGAGGACTTTGCGCGCGATCGATCCGAATCCGCCCGGACCCGCCGTTCCATACCGGCTCCTCTCCCTGTCCCCGACCACAGCCCAGACTACAGACCGGCGCCGCATCAACGCCCGCGAGCTCGCCGAGACGGGATCTCGATAGATCGCTTCGATCTCCGATCGTCTCTGCAGGA
>JBIOWS010000114.1:0-2537 GCA_044868745.1 Candidatus Polarisedimenticolia bacterium | reverse complement strand
TGCAGCCGCGACAGGAACGAAGGGAGCGACCGATCGGCCGCCAGCGCCCAGGCCAGCCGGGACCACCACAGGACGTAGGCCATGAAAATCACCGTGAAGCTCGCGACGCTCGCGAGGAAGGCCCAGTGGCCGAGCACCTTGCCGCCCAGTGCCTCGCCGATGATGGCGAACTGCCCCGAGGTCCAGGCCTGCCAGTTGCCGAACGACGATAGCCCCGCCAGCGTGGGCGCCGCGTAGCTGAGCACCACGAGCGGCGTGACGATCAGGAGCGCGAGCGGGATGTTGCGGCCGGGTCTTTCGATCTCCTCCGCGGCCGTGCTCACCTCCGTGTAGCCGGAGTAGAACCAGATCGCCAGAGCCAGCCCGGATCCCAATCCCACCCATGGATCCGTCCCTGGCGCCGTGAACGGAACGAACGGGTTGTAACGGCTCGCCGCCACCCCAGCGCCGACGATCCAGACGAGAGGGGCGATGAGGAACAGGTTGAGCGCCACCGAGGCGGCCCCGACGATCCTGATGCCGCGATAGTTCAGGTAGGTCAGGATCGCGATGAACCCCGCCGCCGCCAGCCAGCGGCCTCCCCTCGAGATGCCCGGCCACCAGTAGTGCAGCGACTCGGCGAACAAGACCGGGTAGAGCGCATTGTCGAGAAACGAGGAGATCAGGCTCCAGACGCCGGCGTGGAACCCCCAGAACTCACCGAGGATCTCCCGGATCCAGCGGTAATACCCTCCTTCCACGGGTCGCAGAGCGGAGAGCTCAGCCGTCGCGAAGGCCGTGGGAACGCCCCACAGCCAGGGGGCGAGGACCAGGAGGAGGACCATCAGGCCGGGGCCGGTCTGCGCGACGAAGTTCTCCGTGCCGTACGGACCGCCGCACGCCGACGCATACAGCAGGCCGACGACCGGCAGCAGACCGGCCCGGGCCTGGAAACGAGCCGCGCCCTGCATCTGTCCAGGCGACGGCACGGCCTAAGGTCCCCCGGGGCGGTATGCCCGGACGGGGCCGTAGTCGGCGATTTGGATCAGGTCGGGGATGACGACAGTGGGACCGTGCGCGAGAAGGAGGATGGCCCCCGGATGCATGTCACGGCCGAGCTTGGCGAGCATGCGATCCTCCGCGTAGCTGCCGGAGCCGAAATAGAAGATGACGTCGTAGGTCGTCAGATCCGCACGGAAGAAGTCACCCCGGCGTAGTTCGGCACGATCGACGGGCATGATCCCCTCGAGCCGGCGGCGCGCCTCGAGAGCGATCCGGTGCAGGTGGCGGTCGTATTCGATTCCGCTGGCCTGCGCCCCGAGGAGCGCGGCGAGAAAGACGACGCGGCCGTCACCGCTCCCCAGATCCAGGAACCTCACGCCCGGCATGACCGTGGCCTCGAAGGCCGGCAGCAGCTCGTCCAGCAGGGAAGGATAGAAAAGACCCTTCGCGACCACCTCCTCCGGGACAGGGCCCTTCCGCCCCGACATCCGGGCCACAAGATCGGCAGGGTAGGATGCGAAGCAGACGACCTGGATCTGCCGAACCTTGTCGAGGAGGTCACCCCGATCCGGACCGGCCCGTAAGCCGGCGATCGGGGCCACCATCCCCAGCGCGAGCAGCACCCCGATGCGCCTCAACGTGCGCTCCGTCCGGCTTCGGATTTCGCCTGACAGGGTGCGCAGAGCGTGACCAAGGGAAGAGCCCGCAGGCGGGCCAACGGGATCGGCTCCTCGCAGGCGGCGCAGACGCCGTACCGGCCGACGTGCAGGCGCGCGAGCGCCGCATCGATCTGTTGCAGGGTGCTGCCGAGCGCCGCGAGGATCGCCAGGTCGGCGCCCCCCTCGCGGCTGGCCTTCCAGCCGTGCACCCCTTCGCTGTCTCCTGCCGCCGCCCCCGACTGCTGCTCGGACAATGCCTGCCTGTAGCGCGCCTCCGTCTCGCGGCGCCGCGTCCCGAGCAGCTCGAGGAGTTCGGCCGTTCTCCGCCGGGACTGCTGATTCTGCGACACTTTCCGCTCCGATGCTCGCCAATCCAGCCTGCCGCGCGAGCGCTGCGCGCGGCAGGGCCGGTGATAAGATGCCCGCCGCTCTCGAGAACCCCCGCTCGAGGAGAACAAAGGCGCGATGGCCATCTGGCTGATTCCGACGCTGCTGAGCCTGTTCCTGTACGGCATCGGCCAGGGGCTGGTCAAGAAATATATCGCGGAAGTCCCGCCCGCCCGCTTCTGTCTCTACTTCGTGGCCGCCCGCGCGGTGCTGAACCTGACCTACTACATGCTGTTCCGTCAGCAGCCGCTGTTCGGGGGAGGGCGGGACGTCTTCGCGATCAGCTGCACCGTCGCCTACCTGCTGGATGGCCTGGGTTGGCTGCTCTACTTCCAGGCCATCGTGTACGGGCCGATCGCGATCGTCGGCACGCTGAGCGCCGCCTATCCCGCGTTGACGGTGTTGTTCGCCCGCTTCTTCCTCCGGGAGGCACTGACGCTCCTGCAATACCTGGGGGTGGCGCTAGTGATCGGGGGCTGTCTCGGCCTGTCGTACGCTCCACCGGCGGAG
>JBIOWS010000113.1:0-2143 GCA_044868745.1 Candidatus Polarisedimenticolia bacterium | reverse complement strand
CAGGTCATTTACTTCGATGGGACGATCACCACGATCAAGCCCGGCTCGCTGCTTGAGATCCGCGAGCTGTACGAGGACCCGACGACCAAGGTCCGCAAAGTGCGTGAGAAGCTGAACTGGGGCGGCGTGTCGGCCTCCATGCCCGGGGCGAACGTGAGCGGCTCGTTCCACGAGGTGGCCACCGAGTCCGCCACGGCCCGCGCCGTCACGAAGGCGCACTTCGACGTGGCCTTCGACGCCGGGACGCGCACGACCAGTACCGCGGTCCGCAGCGGCACCGCCGAGATGGAGGCGGCCGGGAAGACCCTGACCCTTAAGCCGCTCGAGAAAGTGGAGGTGAGCCGGGAGCAGGTCGTCAGTCGCCAGAAGCTTCTTCCGGCCCCGGGCCTGCTCGACCCCACCGACCAGAGAGTGTTCCTGCGCGACGGCCCCGCCTCGGAGACCACGTTGCTGCGCTGGTCGAAGGTGAGCGGAGCGGCGCGCTACCGTCTGCAGATCGCCCGCACCTCCTTGTTCGGTGATCTCCTCCTGGACAAGGCCGACATCCGATCCGCCAGCGTGCAGATCCCCGGCCTCCAGGAAGGAAACTACTACTGGAGGGTCTCCTGCATCGATCCGGACGATGTCGAGAGTCCCTTTTCGGAAACCCGCAAATTCAAGGTCGCAAGCACCCGGGAGCGCCGCACCGAAGACAGCTCCCCGCCTCCCCTGGAGGTGGTGGACTTCCTTCCCACAGGCCACCTCGTGATCATCAACGGCCGGACGGAGCCGGGGGCCGTCCTCTCGGTGGACGGGCAGCGGGTGGACGTCTATGAGGACGGTGCGTTCACGGCCGTGGTTCGTATGAAACGCGATGGTCTAAACGAGCTCGTGATCGTGGCGCAGGATCCGGCCGGGAACGAGACCCGGGTGCGGCGCAGCGTTTATGTCGAGTCCTTTTAGCGGGCCGGTCGATGTCACCGCGTGGAGCGAAGATCCTTCTGATCGTTGCGGAAGGCGGCCGACGGAGGATGCTCCAGGGAAGCCGTCGGGCCTCGTCGACTCAGGTCGTGGTGGCCCGCTGGGGCCGGTTGCCCGCGGACGACCTGAGGCGCGGCCGTATCTGCGCCGTCTTCTTCGAGGCTGAAGGAGGGGGGACAGACCGCGCCAAGGGACTGCAGGCCCTGGGACGACTGGCCCGGGGTCTCCCGCTCCTGCCGTTCAGGCTCGCGGGTGAGGTTCCCAGGCCGGCAAGGCGCGGCAGGAGGGGGAGGCGCGCCCCTGTGGACCCTGGGATCGTCGATCTCACACCTCCCGCCGATCCCGGCCTCCTGGCGGCCGTGGCGGCGAGGGAGCGCCTCCTTCAGGAGCTGAAGCAGCGCATGCGCCGGAGCATGGCCGAGACGCGCGACCAGAGCGCCAAGCTTCAGGCTCACGCCGCGATAGTGAGGGCCACGGGAAACGAGCTCGATCCGCACCGCATCATCGACCTGGCGATGGAGCGGGTGCGCGCCTTCTTCAGGCTGCGCGCCTGGCTGTTCCTGCTCGCCGATCCCGAGCAGGGGATCTTGAGGATCGAACGCACGGGCGGCGAGGGAATGGCGGTGGTCAAGTCCCGGCAAATCGGGATGGGCGAGGGGATCGCCGGGCGGGCCGTCCTCAAGAGGGAGCCTGTGTTGGTCGAGGGCATGGCGATCGACGGCACCGGACGCGGCGCACCCGAGCTGCCCGCGCACTGGAAGGATGGATCGGTCGTGGCCGTCCCGCTCCTCAGCCGGGGACGGGTGATCGGAGTGGTGGAAGTCCTGCACAAGCTGTCCTCGGATTGTTTTCGCCCCCGGGACGTGCGACTTCTCTCTCTTCTCCTGGAGCCGGCGGCCGTCGCGGTCGACAACGCCCTGCTCTTGCGGCGCTCGGAAGAGCTCTCGGTCACCGATGACCTGACCAAGCTGTACAATTCCAGATACCTGAACTCGACGCTCCGTCGTGAGGTCGAGCGTAGCAAGCGCTACCGGACCCCGGTGTCGCTGATTTTCCTGGACCTGGATGGCTTCAAGACCGTGAACGACCAGCACGGTCACCTCAGGGGCAGCCGCACGCTGGTGGAGGTGGGTCAGGTTCTCGCACGGACGGTGCGCGAGATCGATGTCGTGTCGCGCTTCGG
>JBIOWS010000112.1:0-10489 GCA_044868745.1 Candidatus Polarisedimenticolia bacterium | reverse complement strand
CCGGTGCGCGGCTCGTCGGGAGCCCACAGATCGCGACCGCCGAGGTTCAAAGCGAAGAAGACGATCGCCGGCGGGACGAGAAGGGCGAGGCAGTTCCTGTCGCTGCGAAACAGGCGGATTCTCAGAGGACCGAGACCTCCGGGGTGCCGGGCGTGGCGTCGCGGAACTGCAGGGAGTGGAGGCGCGCGTACAGCCCCTTGCGCGCCAGAAGCTCCGGATGTGTGCCGCGCTCCACGATGCGCCCCTCGTCCAGTGCGACGATCGTGTCGGCCCGGCGGACCGTCGAGATCCGATGCGCGATGACGAACACGGTGCGGCCGGTCATCAGGTTTTGCAAGGCACGCTGCACCTCCGCCTCCGACTCCATGTCGAGGGAGGAGGTCGCCTCGTCCAGGATCAAAATTGGCGCGTCCTTGAGGATGGCCCGGGCGATCGACAGCCGCTGCTTCTGCCCCAGGGAGAGCCTGTGCCCCGCCTCCCCGAGCCGGGTCTCGTACCCCTTCGGCAGGGCCTCGATGAACTCGTGGGCGTGGGCCGCCCGGGCCGCGGCCACCACACGCTCGAGCGGGATGTCGCGCCGACCGTAGGCGATGTTGTTGCGCACCGTGTCGTCGAAGAGGATCACCTCCTGCGTCACAAGCCCGACCTGCCGGCGCAAAGAGGAGACCGTCACGTCCCGCACGTCGTGGTCGTCAATCAAGACCGCGCCGGAGGTCACGTCGTAGAACCTGGAGATCAGGTTGACCAGGCTCGACTTGCCGGCGCCGCTGCCGCCGACCAGGGCCACCACCTGCCCGGCGCGGACTACCAGATCGATTTCGCGCAGCACCGGCGCGTGTCCGTAGTCGAACGACACGCCGCGCAGCTCGATCCGGTCGCGGAACGGAGGAAGATCTTCGGCGCCCGGCTTCTCGCGGATCCGGTTCTCCAGGTCCATGATCTCGAAGACCCGGCGCGCCGCGGCCATCGACTGCTGAGCCTCGTTGTTGATTCGGACCAAGTTCTTAATCGACGTAAAAATCATGAACAGCGCGGCCACGAAGGTGGCGAACTCGCCCGGGGAGAGCTTCCCCGCCACGATCCGGTGCGTCGCGTAGCCGAACAGGACCGAGACCCCGATCGCGCCGACGAGGTCGAGTACGGGTGTGGTGAGCGACTGCAGTCGGGCGGCCTTCTTCTCGGCGCGCTGCATCCGGTCGAGCGCCTGCGCGAACCGGTCGATCTCGAACTCCTCCATCCCGAACCCCTGGACGATGCGCGTGCCGCTGATCCCTTCTTTCATGAGATGCACCGCCTCGCCCATGCGCTCCTGGCTCCGGCGGCTGCTCTGTTTGAGACCGCTTCCGAAGCGGGCTACGGGGTAGAGGATGAGAGGCAGCAGCACGAGGCAGAACGCCGCCAGCCGCCAGTTCAGATAGAACAGCCAAGCCGCCTGTCCGAGGACGATCGCCAGCAGGCGAAAAATCTCGGCCAGGTCCCCCGAGACCATCCGCTGGATTCGGCCGATGTCGTTGATCACACGGGCGATCAGGAGCCCGCTCGGGTGGTCGGAGAAGAAGGCGAGGGACTGAGCCTGGATCCGCGCGTAGAGATCGAGGCGCAGGTCCCGCACCGCTTGCAGCCCGGTCCAACGTGTCAGATAGGTCGAGAGGTAGGTGAAGACTCCCTTGAAAACGAAGATCACGACCAGAAGCACGGCGACGAGGAGCCCCGTACCGGCGGATCCCTCGCGGGTCCGGGCGGCGAACGAGGCCAGGGGGGCGAACACCCGGCCCCCCTCGCCGATCAGCCGACGGGCCTCCTCGAACATCTGAATCTTCCCCGCCGTCGCCGCCGGGCCCACCGCGCTTGAAGGGAAGACCTCGTCGAACACCGGCTGGATGAGGCTCAAAAGTCCGAGATAGGTGACGGAAATCAGGAGCGAGCATGCGACGGCCGCGACCAGCCGCGATGCGTAAGGCCGGACGTACGACATCAACCGGAAGAGATCCTTCATTGCGCCTAGCGGGAGAGCTCGAGGGAGCTGAAGAAATATCCGATCTCGAACCGGGCCGTCTCCGGTCCGTCGGATCCGTGCACGATGTTCTTTTCGATCGAGGAGGCGAAGTCCCTGCGGATCGTCCCGGGATCGGCTTTCGCAGGGTCGGTCGCGCCCATGACCTGGCGAACCGTCGCAATCGCCCGGTCCCCCTCCAGGACCATCGGTACGATCGGCGCCGACACCATGAACCCCACGAGCGAGTCGAAGAACGGTCGCTGGCGGTGCACGTGGTAGAACCCCTCCGCCCGCTGCCGGTCGAGCCGGACCATCTTGAGCGCCAGCAGCTTCAGCCCGGCCGCCTCGAAACGGCGGATCACCTCACCCACGACTCCTTGTTCGACACCATCCGGCTTGACGATCGCCAGCGTCCTCTCGATCATCCCTGACCTCCGCGCGCCCGGCCGGCCGGAGCGCTCCCGATCACTCTCCCGACCGCCTCGCCGATCTCCGCCGGACTCCGGAGCACCTGGATGCCGCACTCCTGAAGGACGGCCATCTTTTCCGCGGCGGTTCCGTGCCCTCCCGCGATGATCGCGCCCGCGTGTCCCATCCGCCGCCCAGGGGGTGCGGTCTGCCCCGCGACGAAGGCGATGATCGGCAGCTTGCGCATCTCGCGGAACGCAAAGCGGGCCGCCTCTTCCTCGGAGGTCCCGCCGATCTCCCCGATCATCACCAGCACGCGGGTCCCGGGATCATCCTTGAATAGCCGCAGTGCGTCCAGAAAGGTCGTGCCGATGATCGGGTCGCCGCCGATCCCGATGCAGGTGCTCTGGCCGATGCCGCGCCTGCTGAGCTGCGCCACCGCCTCGTAGGTCAATGTACCGCTGCGCGAGATCACTCCGACCGGGCCCGGCTGGTGGATGTATCCCGGCATGATGCCGATCTTGCACTTTCCCGGCGAGATGATCCCGGGGCAGTTCGGGCCGATGAGACGCGTGTCGCGGCGCGAGAGGGCCGCCTTCACACTCACCATGTCGGCGATCGGGATCCCCTCGGTGATGCAGACGACCAGGCGGATGCCGGCTTCGGCCGCCTCCAGGATGGCATCGGCCGCCGAGGCCGGCGGCACGAAGATGAGCGAGACGTCGGCCCCCTCCTTTTCGACCGCCTCCCGGACCGTGTCGAATACCGGCACCTCCTCGTGGATCATTCCACCGCGTCCGGGGGTCACCCCCGCCACAACCTTGGTGCCGTACTCACGGCACTGGCGGGCGTGGAAGCTCCCTTCGCGGCCGGTGATCCCCTGCACGACCACGCGGCTTTGCTCGTCAACCAGGATGCTCATGGTGTCCCCGCCAGCGCCACCACCTTCCGGGCGGCGTCGAGCATCCCGTCGGCCAGGGTGAAGCTCAGTCCGGACTCGCGCAGAATGCCGCGCCCCTCCTCGACATTCGTCCCTTCCAGGCGCACGACCACGGGCACTTTCACGTCCGCGCGTCGGATCGCCTCCACCAGACCGCGCGCCAGGACATCGACCCGCAGGATGCCGCCGAAAATGTTGATCAGCACCGCCTTCACGTCGGCATCCGCCAGCAGGATCCGGAACGCCGAGGCGACTTGGTCGGAGGTGGCGCCGCCGCCGACGTCGAGAAAGTTGGCCGGCTGGCCCCCCACGAGCTTGATGGTGTCCATGGTGGCCATCGCCAAGCCGGCGCCGTTGACCATGCAGCCCACACTCCCCTGCAGCTTGATGTAGTTCAGGCCGTGCGCCGTCGCCTCCACCTCGAGCGGTTCCTCCTCGTCCGCATCGCGCAGGTCGCGGATCTCCGGATGGCGGAACAGGGCGTTGTCGTCGAACGTCATCTTGGCGTCGAGTGCCAGGAGCATTGCCTGTTCGGTCACGACCAGCGGGTTGATTTCGGCCAGCGACGCGTCGGTATCCTGGTACGATTTAGCCAGGGCCAGCATCAGCTTCACAAACCGCGCGACCACCTCACCCTTCAATCCCAGGGCGAAGGCGATCCGACGGGCCTGGAAGGGACGCAGGCCGAGCAACGGATCGATAGGCTCGATCCGGATGGCGTCCGGATCGCGTCGCGCGACTTCCTCGA
Source organism: Candidatus Polarisedimenticolia bacterium (assembly GCA_044868745.1). Classification (GTDB taxonomy): domain Bacteria; phylum Acidobacteriota; class Polarisedimenticolia; order Gp22-AA2; family Gp22-AA2; genus JBIOWS01. The sequence continues at coordinate 6,397 of JBIOWS010000112.1, read as the reverse complement.
TCTCCACGCCCCCCTCCGCGCAGGCCATCACTACAGGCACGGCGCGGGATCGGTCCAGGGTCACACCCAGATAGATCTCGCGGGCGATCGCCAGGGGCTCCTCCACGAGCAGGCGCCGCACCCTTTTGCCCTTCGGGCCGGTCTGGGGCGTCACCAGCGTCATCCCGAACATCTGGCGCGCCAGGCGCTCGGCCTCCTCGGGATCGACGGCAAGCTTGATGCCGCCGCCCTTTCCTCGTCCTCCGGCGTGCACCTGCGCCTTGAGGACGCACCTCCCCCCGAGACGAATCGCGATCGGAGCGACCTCCTTCGGACTGAAGGCCACCTCCCCGCGCGGCGTCTCGACACCGAACGACCGGAGGAGGTGCTTGGCCTGGTACTCGTGGATTTTCACGCGGGGTATATTACATCGCTCCCTGATCGTGTCAAACCGTTGTTTTGACAGCCTTTGGAGGCTCTGCTACGATGCCGGGCGGTTGCCGAGGGAGTTCCGCCCACCGATGCCTCGTCCTCAGCCGAAATCGGACCGCTTCTCGATCACGCTAGGGTTGACGGTCTCCGTCTTCCTGGGCGCTTCCTGCCCGAGCTCCGGGGAGGCAGCAGCCCCGCAGTCGAACGATCCTACTGCGACCGAGTCGCCGGTGGTGGTGCCACCGCTTCAAGCGCGGCTCACCTCCCTCCTGCGCGGCCCCGTGTTGAATCCGGAGGAGACCGGCGTCGCCATCCTGGCGGTCCCAGGTGATCGGAGGGTTTTCGCGAAGAATGCCGACCGTCTCCTGGTGCCGGCTTCGACGCTGAAGATCCTGACGAGCGCCGCCGCCCTGGCCCTCTTGAAGCCCGAGTTCATCTTCGAGACCCGCATCTTCGCCGATGCCCCGATCGATGCCGCCGGATCGATCGCGGGGAATCTCTACGTGCAGGGATCCGGAGCTCCCGACCTGGTCGGCGAATCCTGGTGGCTGATGGCGCGCAGGCTCGCCGAGCTCGGCCTGCGCCGCGTGGAGGGAGATCTGGTCGCGGACGAATCGTACTTCGACACGGTGCGCAGACCGCCGGGATGGCCCACGCCGGGCGCCGACTCCTGGTACAACGCCCCCGTCGGCGCGCTCTCGTGCAACTTCAATGTCGTGACGGTCAGGGTCGATCCCTCCCCGCTCCTCGGAGCGCGCCCCGACCTCACCCTCGAGCCGATCGCCTCCTACTTCCAGGTTCTGAACCGGGCCACCACCGGGTCGGGGCCGACCACCCTCGACGTGGCGCGCGCCTTCGAGGCCGGCCAGAACTCCCTGGTCGTCAGCGGCACCATCCGCAGAGGGGGTGGTCCGATCCTCGTGCACCGCGCCGTCGAGGAGCCGGCCCTCTACGCCCTGCACGCATTCCGGGAGATGGCGCGGGGCCAAGGGATCGAGATCGGCGGGTCGTTGACGATCGGCCGGGTCCCGGAGAAGGCGAAAGAGATCCACCGGCACGAGTCGAGGCCGCTGGGATCTCTGGTGCGGGACATGAACAAGAACAGCAACAACTTCATGGCGGAGTCGATCCTGAAGGCGCTCGGGGCGCAGTTCTCCGGCACCCCGGGGACCACGGCGAACGGTGTCGAGGTGATGCGCACCTATATGACCGGCCTCCGGATCGATGCCGGTGGCGCCCGGATCGTCGACGGCTCCGGCCTCTCGGACCTGAACCGGGTGCCGCCGCGGCTGCTGGCGGAAATCCTGGCGCGGTCGTACGGGGATTTCGAGATCGGGCCGGAGCTTCTGGCCTCGTTCCCCGTAGGCGGGGCGGACGGAACTCTGGACGAGCGCTTCGGCGGGGAAGAGGCGAAGCGGCGCGTTCGCGCCAAGACCGGCAGGATCGCCGGCGCTCTCACCCTCGCCGGGTACGCGGCCAACCGCGACGGTCAGGTCTTCGCCTTCGTGATCCTGGCGAACCGGCCGCGCGGCACGATCGAGGCGGTGCACCGCGCCATCGATCGCCTGGTTGACGAAATCGTCGCGAGCACCGCCGCCGACCCGGCCCCGCCGGCGGAGTGAGGCTCCGGGCGCGCCCCAGACAGACGACTCAGAAGGGAAGCTTCGAGACCAGCTCCCGCACGGCGGCAGCCGAGCGGTCGAGGGCCGCCTTCTCCTCCGGCTTCAAATGGATCTGCATTACCTCCTCCAGGCCGATCCGGCCCAGGCGCGCGGGGACGCCCAGGAACAGGTCGCGGTAGCCATACTCCCCGTCCAAGTACACGGCGCAGGGTAGGATCATGTGCCTGTCCTGCAGGATCGCCTCGACCATCTGGACGATGGCGCTGGCAGGCGCGTAGTAGGCGCTGCCGCTCTTGAGCAGGTTGACCACCTCGATCCCGCCGTCGCGTGTGCGCTTCACGATCCGCTCGATGGTCTCGGCCGGAAGGAGCTCGGTGATCGGAATGCCGGCGACCGTCGAGTAACGAGGCAGCGGCACCATCGTGTCGCCGTGGCCTCCGAGCACGAAGGCATGCGTGTTCTCCACCGACACCCCAAGTGCCTCCGAGATGAAGAATCTCATGCGCGCCGCGTCCAGGACGCCGGCCATCCCAAGCACACGTTCGCGCGGGAAACTGCTCGTCTTGAGGGCGGTATAGGCCATGGCATCGAGCGGGTTGCTGACGACGATCAGAATGGCGTCGGGGGAGTGCTTCGCCACCTGCTCGGTCACGCCCCTGACGATCTCGAAGTTCGCCTTCAGGAGATCGTCGCGGCTCATTCCCGGCTTGCGGGGGAGTCCGGACGTGATGACCACGACGGCGGACCCGCGCGTCTCCTGGAAGCTGTTGCTGCCGGCGAGGCGCACGTCGTACCCATCCACCGGCCCTGCCTCGTTGAGATCGAGAGCCTTCCCCTGCGGGAGGCCCTCGATGATGTCCACCAGGACCACGTCGGCCAGGCGGCGCAGGGCGATCCGCTCGGCCGCAGAGGCACCGACGTTGCCGGCGCCGATGATCGAGACTCTCGGGCGCATCAGCCACCCTCCTCGATCCGGGCGATCACCAGGTCGGCGAACTCCGAACATTTGACCGTGACGGCTCCCTCCATCTGCCGGGCCAGATCGTAGGTGACCCGCCGCCCCTTGATCGCCAGGCGTATCCCTTCGACCACCAGGTCCGCGGCCTCCTGCCATCCCATGTACTCGAACATCATCGCCCCAGACAGGATGAGCGACCCCGGGTTGGACTTGTCCTGCCCGGCATAGGCTGGAGCGGTGCCATGGGTCGCCTCGAACACGGCTCGCGTGTCGCCCACGTTCGCGCCGGGCGCCAGGCCCAGCCCGCCGATCTGGGCCACGGCGGCGTCGGAGAGGTAGTCACCGTTCAGGTTCGGCGTCGCGAAGACGGAGTATTCCTTCGGGCGGACCAGGACCTGCTGGAAGATCGAATCGGCGATGCGGTCCTTGATCACCACTTTGCTCGGGGGGACGGGCCCTGACAGCTTCGAGGCCTCCTCCTCGGTGATGGTGTATTCGGGGAACTCCTCCTTGGCAACCTGATACCCCCACTCCTTGAAGGCCCCCTCGGTGTACTTCATGATGTTCCCTTTGTGCACGAAGGTAACGTTCGGCCTCTTGCGCTCGATGGCGTAGCGGATCGCCTTGCGCACGAGCTGTTTGGTGGCGCGGGCGCTCATGGTCTTCACGCCGATGGCCGAGTCGACCGGGATGGAGCAGCCCATCTCGCGGTTGAGGAACTCCACGACCTTGCGGCATTTCTCGCTTCCCTCGCGCCACTCGATACCGGCGTACACGTCCTCGGTGTTCTCGCGGAAGATCGTCAGGTCGATGTCCTGCGGTCTCTTGACGGGGGAAGGCACACCGTCGAAGTAGCGCACCGGCCGGATGCAGGCGTACAGGTCGAGCTCCTGACGGAGCGTCACGTTCAGGCTGCGGTAGCCGCCGCCGATCGGCGTCGTCAGCGGCCCCTTGATGGCGACCGTGTAGTGGCGGATCGCTTCCAGCGTGTCCTGGGGCAGCCACTCGCCGTACCGATCGCGTGCCTTCCCCCCGGCGTAGATCTCGAACCAGTGGATCCGGCGGGCGCTACCGTACGCCTTGCGCACCGCCGCATCCATGACCCGTCGCGCGGCAGCCCAGATGTCCGGTCCGATGCCATCCCCCTCGATGAACGGGAGGATCGGATCGGGCGGGACCTTGAGCTGCCCGTCCTCGACCGTGATCGTCCTGCCTTCGAGAGGAAGGTTGAGCTTCTCGAACTTCAAGACGGCTCGTCCCTCCCGCGCCCCTGACTCCCCGCGTGGCCGCGGGCTCGTTTTTCCGGAAATCATCGGGGCGCTTCTGCTGTGAGGTGGAGCGGGACTCTAACATAGGGTCCCGGGGGTGTCAACGAAAGGCGAATGCCCCGTGGCGACTCAGTACTGCACCAGCGACCCTTCCTCGCGCGCCTTGCGGACAGCGAAGCGGAAGGCCAGGATCCCGAGCGGGAGCAGGACGGCGACGAAGAGCACCAGCGCCTGGATATCGGGGAGCAGATCGGAGAAGCGGCTGCCCCGCAGCAGCGATCGCCGCAGACCGCGCAGGGCGTAGGTGATCGGCAGGAAACGCGACCACATCCCCAGCCAGGGATACATGTCCTCAGGCGGGTAGAACACACCTCCCACGAGCGCCGACACGCTCGAGATCAGATAGGTGATCGGGTCGCCGCGTTTCAGATAGAGGATGAACGCCGCGGCGAAGATACCGATCCCGGAGAAGGCGAGAATGGTCAGTCCGAGAATCAGCAGGGACGGGAGAAGTCCCTCCGGACGGATCGACACACCGAAGAACAGGCCCCCGATGGCCAGGTAGATGAATACCTTGAACGAGGTCAGGAGGAAGTCCCAGAGCGAGGAGCCCAGGACGATCGTCCCGGTGGACGCAGGAGTGACCAGCATCGCCTCCAGGGTCCCTGTCATCTGCTCGCCGCGAACTTTACCGGCGAACGAGAGCATGGCCGCCGAGAGATAGTGGAAGAAGGCCAGCCCCAGGAGAACGTAGGAGAAGTAATCCACCCCTTCGAGGCCGGGAGTGGACCTGGGCGCGTTGACGACGCCGGCGATGTAATACCAGATCAGGACCGAGAACAGGATCCCGAAGAACTGCATGACGAACGAGGTGCGATAGGAAACCTCGATTAGAAAGTCCCTCTTGATGAAGGCGAGCAGCGTGCGCAGGGTCTTCACCGAGCCTCCGCGCCGGACGCGGCCACGTCCATCAGGTCGAACACCTCCTGGAGGCTCGGCTCCCGGCGCGTGCAGGAGACGATCGAGCCGCGCCCGTCCAGGATGGCCCGCAGCAGATCGGAGAACGCCGTGCCGCCGCGGTCGACCGCTGCGAGGACGCGCGCCAAGTGCCCATCCTCGCGCGACACCTCGAGGGTCCAGCGTCGATCGCGCGGGATCTCCGGGAGCCCGGCGACGACCAGGAGATAGCGATCCCTGCCGGGAAGCCCTGCGGTGATCCCGGCGACGCTCCCCTGGCGGAGGACCCGGCCGCGATCCAGGATCGCTAGACGACCGCACAATTCCTCGGCCTCCTGCAGGTTGTGGGTCGCCAGGATCACCGTCTTGCCCCGCACCCGGTTGAGTGTCTCGCTGATGAAGCGCCGGAGGTGTTTGGCCGCGATCGGGTCGAGACTCCTGGTCGGCTCGTCGAGACATAGAACGGGCGGGTCGTGCAGCAGGGCCCGGGCGATCGACAGGCGCTGCTTCGTCCCGGACGAGTAGCTCATGAACTGCTGGTCAGCGACCGCGCCCAGATCCACGGCCTCGAGCAGGGTCTGGCAGTGCCGGCGGGCATCCGCGGCCTCCAGCCCGTAGAGACGGGCGAAGAAGTGCAGGTTCTCCCGCCCCGTCAGCCGCCAGTAAAAGGATCGCTCGTCGGAGGTGACGAACCCGATCGATCGCTTGACCGCGCGACCGTCCTTTGCCACGTCGCTGCCGTTCACCACCGCCCGTCCATCCGTCGGCAGCACCAGGCAGGCGAGGATCTTGAGGAGGGTCGTCTTGCCGGCGCCGTTCGGGCCGAGGAGGCCGAAGATCTCGCCCTGGCTCGCCTCGAGACTGACATTGCGCAGCGCCGTGACTTGCTCCGCCTGGCCGATCGGCCGCAGCACGATCTCGCGCAGCGAGCGACGCTTCACGTAGATCTTGGTCAGCCCTTCGACCTGGATGGCGGCCGGCATCGGCCCCTCCCTCAGTGACCTTCCAGCCTGCGCGTATTGTAGGTCCTGCGATACTCCCGGTGCTCCGCGTCGTCGGGGTACGACTCACCGGCCGGGTAGGCCGTCGCCGCCCGGCGGTTCGACCTTGATCACGTCCGCGCCCATGTCTGCCATCAACGCCGCGCAGCTCGGTGCGGCCAGCCAGTTCGCGACCTCAAC
>JBIOWS010000111.1:0-4085 GCA_044868745.1 Candidatus Polarisedimenticolia bacterium | reverse complement strand
CCCCGTACGCGTGACCGGGGACGCCGAGGCACCGCGCCAGCTCCAGAGCGTATGCCTGCACCCTGCGGACCCGCCCGCGGCTGAAGGGGTCCTTCACCTCGATGGCGGAGGCCAGCGCCTCGATGGTGGTGAGGTGGACCCTCTCCGCACGCCGGATCCGTTGCTCGATCCCGATCCTGCAGGCCCGATAGGCCAGGCCGGCGACCCCGGCCGCCGCCCCCAGCTCCAGGCAGGAGAGGGGGATCGCATTGCCTGGGAAGAGGAAGGCCAGAGCCGCAGCCGACGTCCCCAGCAGGGCCGCGCCGGCCGCGAGCGGCGCCATGGTGATGATCCTCTCCCCTCCGGGTTCAGTCCACATCATTCGCCTCGAGCTCATGGTCTCCAGAAAGGAACCGGCCCCAGAATCACGGGGCCGGCGTTGCGCAGGGGTCGCCTGCGCGTCAGCTCACGGTTCGCCTCGAGCGTTGTCCCTCCTTTCCTCAATCCCGGACCGGAACCTTGCCGACGACCAGCCTGTCCAGCCGGGTACGGTAAGTGAAGTAAAGAATCGCCGGGAACGGCAGAATCGCCACGAAGGAGCCGAGCCCCAGCTCGTGGACGGCGAAGAAGACGAGGGCCGCCGCGGCAGAACCGGCCAGGTAGCCCGTTCCCGCCCAAGGGAACGAGGTCTGCCAGATCGCCACGAGGGAGACCCCCTCCTGCAGCGCGATCGCTCCCGAGACCAGGAGCGTGTTCAGAAGGTACTGCGCGGCCGCCAGAAGAACCATCGGCAGAAGGAGGCTCGCGGGGGAAAGGCGGCCGTGCACGGCCTGGGCGCCCTCCGGGAGGATCAGGCGGAAGAGGCGCGACGACAGGTTCACCGAGATCGCCATCGCGGCGGTGTTGAAGACCCGCTTGTGCCACGTGCCCGCTCTGCGCGTGGAGGCGGCGCAGCCGTCGAGCGCTCCCGTCAGCGTCGCCAGGTCGGGGCCGAACACCAGGAGCGACAGGAAGATGAAGGCATCCGAGAAGGAAACCTTGCAGTTCGGCAGCGGCAGCCTGACGGAGATCTTTCCCACCGCCAGCGTCAGGCCCGCCAGCGCCGCCCAGGCGAGGATGCTTGCGTCGTACTCGGTCCGGGAGACGTTGTAGAGGCTCAGCGCCAGGATCGCGGCGCCCGCTGCCGCCACAGTGCCGATGTAAAACGTCGCCCGCGTGTTGTTCATCTCACTACCATCCCAGGCAGATGCCCCAGATGAGGCCCATGTCGAAGGCGTAGCGGTCTCCGAAGAAACCCCAGATGAGGCTCAGGTCGTTGGCGTACCGGTCGGAGAACCCCCAGATCAGGCTGGAGGAGTTGAGGCTGAAGAACGAGTCCGAAATCGCCTCGTCGCGCCAGTAGACACCGGACGCGTACAGGTCGTCGCGCCACAGGACGCCGCTGGGGAGGGTCGTCCCCTGGTCCCAGGTGACGTAGACCCACTGACCGTCCCGGCCGAAGACGACGTGCTGATCGGAGTACAGGCCGTCGCTCATCGTGACGCCCGCCCCGAAGACATCCCGCAGGAGGCCCCAGATGAGCGACTGGGCGTACGCTTCCTGCTGCACCGTCAGCGTTGCCTGCCCACTCACCAGGCCGAAACCCCAGATCAGACCCTGACTCCAGATGAATGTCTCTCCAGAGATGGTGCTCTGCGGCGCCGGCAGACCGGAGCTGGTCAGGGGGGCACCCGGCGGAACGTATTTGGCGTCCTGCCGCAGGGAACGCGCCACACGGAGCGCGCCGTCGATGTTGATCATCCCGGCGCCCTGCTCGAAGAGGTCGGCGCTCTCCATGATCTGGGCGCTGTACATCAGGATCGCCTTGACCATGTTGGGTGTCAGAGAGGGGTTGGCCTGCAACATCAGGGCGACCGCGCCCGAGACCACGCCCGCCGACATCGAGGTGCCGCTCAGGAACATATAGCGGCTCTTGTTGTTCACGTTGCCGGTGTCGACGTGCAGCACCGGGTAGGCCGTCACCAGGGTGTTCTGGTAGCGCTCGAGAGAGACGACGCGGAATCCCGGCGCGACCAGATCGGGCTTTGCAAGGTTGTCGTAGGTGATCGCCCCCGTCACCGGGTCGACGCTTCGGGACATCGTCGGCCCGCGCGACGAGTACGGCGCGATCCTGTCGTCCGAACGCACATCGGTGCCGAACGTGTCGGTGGCGCCGACGGTGATCACCGCAGGGGAGATCCCCGGTGAGGCGACGCCGCCATAGACTTTGTTGCCTGTCGAGTCGGCCCCGAAGTTGCCGGCCGCGGCGACCACGACCAGACCGGCGTTCGCGGCGCGCTGGACGGCCCGGCAGAGCGGATCATCGACGTACGATTCCACCGGCGGTGCCGAGAGTGACAGGTTGAGGACCTTGATGTTGTACAACGGCCTCATGGTGATCGCGTAGTCGATGGCCGCGATCACCCTGCTGACGGAGCCGCGCCCATACCTGTCGAGGACCCTCAGGTTGATCAGGCTGGCAGCCGGGGCGATCCCGGAGTAGTCGCGTCCGACCTGGCGCGAAGCGGCGCCGTTCCCCGCGACGATCCCCGCTACATGTGTGCCGTGCCCATACGGGTCGTCCGTCGTGGTGCCACCGCCGGTGAAATCGACATTGAGGACGACGCGACGCTTCCCCGTATACCTCTCGGTGAGGTCCGGGCGATCGATGTCGATCCCGGAGTCAAGGACCGCCACGCCGACGCCGCTCCCGTCGTAGCCGGACCCGCTCAGGAGAAGGCTGGTGGTAAAAGACAGGAGCGGTCCGCCGAGATCGACCGGGTAGACCTTGCTGGCCCCGGTCGTCATCTGGAGGTGGCTGGCCAACCCCTGCACCGGCCGGTCGGGGGCGACATAGTCGATCCCCTCGACGCCGGCCAGACTTTCGACAGCCTCCAGGGGCAGCTCGAGGACGATCTCGCGGACGTTCCGGAGCTCGTCGCTGACGTTGAACCCCAGACCCTTGACACGCTCGACGACGGTCGTGAAGTCGGCCCCCTTCAGCGTGCTGACGACCAGGCGTACTTTGTCGCTGGGGGAGTTGTTCCTGAGCTTTTCGGCCAGGTCGGGGGCCAGGCGGCCCTTGCCGTTTCCGGCGGCAGCCGCCGGGGAGGCCGTGAGGGCAACGATCAAGAGGATGATCGAAGCGAGACCCGCCAGGCTCCGGATCGATTCCCAAACGCCCGTCCGATCCGATTTCCTGCCCGACCTGTCCTCCGAGCCCCTGTTCATCTGGTCTCCCGAAAAGCGACGAGACAGCTTCAGGTCCAACCACCTCGTTGGCAACCCGGCCGTCTCCTCAGGAGACCCGCGGCTTTCCGTCCCACCCTCACGGATGGTTTGGCTTTTTCAACTCGGCGCCATACAACGCAACGCCTGTGCCATGAGGAACGAGAGCCTCCGGCCCGCGCCGCGCTCCATGTGCACTCCCTTGTGTCGCCTGGGGTTAGGTAGCAAATCCCGGCCGGCGACGTGCCTGGCTGTCAAAGATGGGTCGCAGGGAGGGGCACCCGGCAGGTCCAGTTCTCGAACACGCACCCCGCGATAAGCGGCCCTGGACCCTCACTCGTTACCTCAGAAATGTCTATTTCACAGCGGGTTAGATGATTGTGTCGGAGAATGGTCAATAGCGGAGGGGCGGTGTCTCGAGGTTCATCACCCTTCCCGGTCGCGCACCCCGTCCAGCGCCTTTTCTTGACCGGCCCCATGCCGAATGGATATGATCTCGGGAACCCCGCCGGAACACCCGTCCTGGGGGATCGGAAGCCGATGGAAATTGCCTGGTTCAAAAAGATCCGCAAGCCGAAGCAGCCGGTCGAGCACAAGCGAATCCAGGTGCCCGAGGGACTGTGGGTCAAATGTAGCGGCTGCAAGGAGATCATCTACAAGAAGGAGGTCCTCCGGAACGCCAACGTCTGCCCGAAGTGCAACTATCACTTCCGGATTTCGGCGCGCGAGCGGCTCTCGGGCCTGTTCGACGAAGGGAGATATCAGGAGGTCGATACCGACATCTATTCGGTCGATCCGCTCAGGTTCAGGGACCTGAAGCCCTACAGGGACCGGCTGCG
>JBIOWS010000110.1:0-10639 GCA_044868745.1 Candidatus Polarisedimenticolia bacterium | reverse complement strand
CTCTGCGACCGGCCTGGCCGTGGATCATCCTCGGGGTCATCGCCTGGATCGGCTGGCGCGAATTGCGGCAGGTGGACATCTCGGCGGTGCGCGGGCTGCTGCGCGGAGCGGACCCGACCCTGGTGCTGGTTCTGCTGTGCGCCACCGCGACGAACCTGGCCGTCTTCGGCTTGTACGACGTTGCGGCGCTCGGACCCTCCTCTCGTCCTCCGGCACCCTTGGCGCGCTGGAAGGTCGGCGTTCTCAGCTTCGCCTGGAGCAATTTCCTGACCTTCGGTCCCCTGGCGGGACCGGCGCTGCGCCTGTGGCTTTACAAGCCGATCGGCGTCGAAGGGGAGAGGGCCCGCTCCGCCCTGGCGGCCGTGATCGCCGCCCTGTCGTTCGCTCTGGTCGGCTGGTGCGGCGCGGTCTGGATCCCGTTGCCGTCGCGGATCGAGGGCGTTGCGCCGCGCCTGGCGCTCGGCGCGCTCCTGGCGGGCCTGGCCGCCGCCCTGCTCCGCGCCCTGCCGCGCCTGAGCGTGGCGCCCGCCCTGGTGCGCCGCTGGGAGGCCCGGCCGCTCCTGCTCTCCGGAGTCGCCTCCCTTGACTGGCTCCTGGCCTGGTTCGTGTTCCACCTCGCGTTGGACGGCCTGCACGGCGGGATCGACCCGAGGGTATCGCTCGCCGCTTTCTTCACCGGACAGCTGATTGGCCTGGCCAGCTTCATCCCGGGCGGCCTGGGCACCGCGGATGCATACTGGATCGTGGTGCTCAGCGGGATCGCCGGCGGCCACGATCGCGTGCTGGCCGGTCTGATCCTCTACCGGTGCGTCTATTACGTCGTTCCCTGGGCGGTCGCGAGCCTGGTGCTCGCGGGCCGCCTGGTCCGCACCGGTCCCAATACCGCCGCTTTCCTGCGCACGGCGATCGCCTCCTACGCCTTCCTGTGCGGCGTGGTGCTGCTGGCCAGCGCCGCCACTCCGTCGCTCGCGGAACGGGCAGCCTTCCTCAAGCGCAGCGTCCCTCTGACCCTGGTGGAGATCTCGCACGCGTCCTCGGTCGTACTGGGGTTCCTGCTCCTGGTGATCTCACGCGGCCTGGCGCGCGGCTACCGGGCGAGTCACCGTCTGGCCGTTTCGCTGTTCCTCGCGGGGGCGCTCACGACCTTCCTCAAGGGGCTCGATTTCGAGGAGGCGATCCTGTCGCTTCTGGCGGTGGGCATCCTTCTCGTGACGCACCGGCCGTTCGAGCGCGAAGGGACGATGCGGCCTTCAACGGAGTTCCTCGTCTCGGTCGGCCTGTTTGCGGTGGTGATGTTCGGAGCCATCGCGTTCGGCTCCATCACCTCCGTGCCGCGCCTGTCGACCGTGTTCGGGCATTTCGGCCACCTCGCCTATGGAGTCAGGTTCCTCCGCGGCCTTCTACTGCTCGCGGCGATCGCCGCGGTGGTCGCGCTCCATTTCACCCTGCGTGCCAGGGCGATCGATCCTCTCCCGGACGGCGCGGCCATCGATCGCGCCCTGGAGAGGGAGCGCGCCTTCGCCCGCAACACCGACCCGATGCTGGTTGCTTGCGGCGACAAGGCCATCTTCCGGCCGGCGGCGCATCCGAGGCCGGGAGGCCCCGGCGGAGGCGGCGGAGACGAGGGGTCGTCGGAGGGGTTCATCCTTTACCGCACCGCGGGCCGCTTCCTCGTCGCCTACGCCGATCCCGTGGGGCCGCCGGGGTCCGAACGCGCCCTGGTCGCCGCCTTCCTCGACCTGGCCACCTCCTGCGATCGAGACGTCATCCTCTATCAGATCTCGCCGGCGCTCCTGCCGGTCGCTCACGACTTCGGCTTCACCTTCTTCAAGCTGGGCGAGGCGGCGATGGTCGATCTGACGCGCTTCGACCTGAGAGGCGACAAAGCGAAGTCGTGGCGGCATGCGATCAACAGCGTCGAGAAGGGGGGAGGCCGGTTCGAGGTGGTGGCGAGAGAGTCGATCCCGCCGCTCCTGCCGGAGCTCCTGCAGGTGAGCGACGACTGGCTCAAGGAAAAACATGTGGTCGAGAAGCGATTCTCCTTGGGTCGTTTCGACGAGGCCTATCTCAAACGGTTCCCCTGCGCCCTGGTCCGCGACGACTCCGGCCGGATCGTCGCCTTCGCCAACCTGCTGGAGGGGCCGCGCGGGGAGGAGCTGTCGGTCGACCTGATGCGCCACAGCGCCCGGAGGGAAGAGGCCGCCGGGCTGCACTACGTCATGGACTACCTCTTCCTGCGGCTGATGCTGCACGGCAAGGAGCGCGGCTTCGTCCGCTTCAACCTCGGGATGGCGCCCCTCGCCGCCGTGGGCGAGGAGCGCTGGGCCCGGCCCTTCGAGAGGCTCGCGCGCCTTTTCTTCAGGCACGGCGAACACTGGTACAACTACCAGGGACTGCGGCGCTACAAGGAGAAGTTCGATCCCGCCTGGGAGCCGCGCTATATGGCCTACCAGCGACCCTGGGACTGGCCCCTGGCGAGCACCACCACCGCCGTGCTGATCGCCGGCGGCTGGCGCGCCCTCCTTTTCCCAGGCCGAGGGCGCGCATGACCTCCCGGCGGAGCCGGATCCTCTCGGCCGCCGTAGCGTGGATGGTCGCCGCGGGGGGCGCTACGGCGTCGCCCTCCGATCTCGGCTTCGTCGAGGAGCAGATCCCCCTGCCGATCCTCGGCCGGGTCGCGGTCTTGCGCCCCGATCCCCTGGAACGCACGCGCGGGGTCGTGCTGTTCGTCTCGGGAGATGGCGGCTGGCGGCTCCGCGTGGTGGAGATGGCCCGGCGCAGCGCGTCGCAGGCGCTCATCGTCGGCCTGTCGATGCCGGCCTGGCGGAAAAGGGCCGAGAGGGATCGGGAAACCTGCTGGTACCCGGCCGGAGAGCTGGAGTCGATCGCCCAGGCGGTGGAGAAGATCTATCGCCTGCCCAGGTACCTGAGACCGATCCTCGTCGGCTATTCCTCAGGGGCCACGGTGGTGTACGGAGCGCTGGCGCAGGGTCCGCCCGACGCGTTCGTCGGCGCGGTCAGTCTCGGTTTCTGCCCGGACGCGGCGATCGCGCGCCCATTCTGCGGGCGCGAGGATTGGAAGCCGACTTATCTCCCCGATAAGAGAAACAGCCTCCTGCCACCGAGACCCGGGCTCGCGGCTCGCGCGGACGGCACGGCTCGCTGGACCATTTTGCAGGGGCAGATCGACCAGGTGTGCGATCCGGGTGCCGTCGAGAAGTTCGCGGCACAGGTGCCGGCGTCGAGGCTGATCCCCGTGCCGAAGGTCGGCCATGGATTCTCGGTCGCCCGCAACTGGGGGGAGGCCTTTGACCAGGCGATCGGTTCGTTCCTCGAAGCGCGGACGGCCTGGGAGGAAGCCCCGGAGCCGCCGGCACGGCGACCCGACCGGACGCCGGAGGTGGTGGCGCAGCGCCTGGCATCGCTCGACCTTCCGCTCGAGATCGAGTGGCCGGAGAAAGCTGGCGCGGCGCTGATTTTCGTGTCGGGCGATGGTGGCTGGGCGGAACTGGACCAGCGCGTGGCCGCCGCACTGAAGGCGCGTGGCATCGCCGTGGTCGGCTGGGACTCCCTGCGCTACTTCTGGGAGCCCAAGACCCCGCGGCAGTTTGCCGCCGACCTGGCCAGCGTGGTGGAGGCCCTTCCGGGCGATATCGCGGTGTTCGCGGGCGGCTACTCCTTCGGCGCCGAGGTGACGCCCGTAGCTCTGGTCGAGACGCTCGGACCCCGCGCGACCTCGGTGACTCGGCTCGCCGGTCTGGTCCTGCTGGCTCCCGGGCCCTACGCCTCATTCGAGATCAGCCCGCTCGACTGGATCCGGAGCAAGGAGAAACCGACGAAGCACGCGGTGCGCCGGGCGATCGAGGTCACGGGAGGCCTGCCGGTTCTCTGCCTGGAGTCGACGGGCGCGGCCGGTTCGGGGTGCCCTGCCAAGGACGTGCGCGACCTTTCAAGACAGCGCCTGCCCGGCGGGCACCACTTCGGTGGCGACTTCGACGGCCTGGCGGAGCGAATCCTGACGTTCATGCGACAGGTGCGCATGACTGCCGCACCGCCGCGGCCATAGTCCAATCCTCGGGGAACAGGCTTGCTCCGTGGGTCCCGACCCGGTATCCTTCGCTGAGGGATCGATCCGTGAACACCATAAGAAACTACATCGGCGGGGATCTTGTCGAGCCGGCCTCCAGTCGATATCTCGACAACGTCGAGCCGGCCACCGGGGCCGTCTATTCGTCCGTACCGGACGGCGACGAGCGCGACGTCGAGCGGGCGGTCGAAGCGGCGAGACGGGCCTTTCCGGCCTGGTCGGGAATGCCCGCCGAAGGGCGCTCGCGTCTTCTCATGGCGATCGCCGACCGGATTGAGGCGCGTCTCGACGACCTGGCCCGGGCCGAATCGATCGACAGCGGCAAGCCGATCGCCCTGGCGCGCTCCCTCGACATCCCCCGCGCGGCGCGAAACTTTCGGTTCTTCGCCACGGCGGCGCTGCACTTCCATTCCGAGTCGCACGCCACGGATCGCGAGGCGATCAACTACACCCTGCGGCGGCCGCGCGGCATCGCGGGGCTGATCTCCCCCTGGAACCTGCCCCTCTACCTTCTGAGCTGGAAGGTGGCTCCGGCCTTGGCGACGGGGAACACCGCCGTGGCCAAGCCCTCCGAGCTGACGCCGATGACCGCCTTCCTGCTGGCGGAGATCTGCCGGGAGGTGGGGCTGCCACCGGGCGCGCTCAATATCGTGCATGGGAGAGGCCCAAGGGTCGGCGCGGCGATCGCCCGGCACCCCGAGATCACGACCCTGTCCTTCACCGGAAGCACGGCGACGGGGGCGGACATCGCGAAAAACGCCGCCCCGCTCTTCAAGAAAGTGGCGCTCGAGATGGGGGGCAAGAACCCGACCATCATCTTCTCCGACGCGGGCCTCGAGGAGGCGGTGGCCGCGAGCGTCCGGGCGTCGTTCACGAACCAGGGGGAGATCTGCCTGAGCGGCTCGCGCATCTTCGTCGAGCGCGACCTCTACGGACCGTTCGTCGAACGCCTCACCGGCCTGGCGGCCAGGCTGAAGGTCGGCGACCCCCTCGATCCCTCGACCGAGCAGGGGGCCCTGATCTCGAGCGCGCATCGGGACAAGGTCCTCGGATACATCGACCTGGCGCGGCGCGAGGGGGGACGAATTCTGTGCGGCGGAGGTTTACCGAAAAAAGCGGTCAGCGAACGCTGCCGGGGCGGCTACTTCGTCGAGCCGACCGTCGTCACCGACCTGTCGGCGGAGTCGCGCGTGAATCGGGAGGAGATTTTCGGGCCGGTGGTGACGATCACGCCGTTCGAGGGCGAGGAACAGGTCGTGGCCTGGGCGAACGGAACCGACTACGGACTGGCCGCATCGGTCTGGACGGAGAGCCTGTCGCGCGCGCACCGCCTGGCGGAGCGGATCGCCTCCGGGACGATCTGGATCAACTGCTGGATGCTGAGGGATCTCAGAGTACCGTTCGGCGGCATGAAGCGCAGCGGTCTTGGACGCGAGGGAGGAGAGGAGGCGCTGCGCTTCTTCACCGAGCCGAAGAACGTCTGCATCCGGTTTCCCCACGACGCCGCGGGCGTCTGACGCAAGGCGCCCGACTGCGACGGGGGAGTGAGCCGATGAGCGATGCCAGGGACGAGTCGCTGATCAGCCCGAGGGCGCCCGAGCCGCTTGGCCCCTATCCGCACGCCCGCCGGGCCGGCAATCTGCTGTTTCTTTCCGGGATCGGCCCGCGCACGCGCGCATCGACGGACATCCCGGGTACGACGCGCGACGCGCAGGGCAAGGTCGTCGCCCACGACATTGCGGCGCAGTGTCGGGCCGTCTTCGAGAACGTCCGCAGGGTGCTGGAGGACGCCGGGTCGTCCTGGGACCGGATCGTCGACGTGACCGTCTTCCTGACCGACATGAACGATTTCCCGGTCTATAACCGTGTCTACGCCGAGCACTTCGCGGAGAACCGGCCCGCCCGCACGACCGTCGAGGTCAGCCGCCTGCCGACCGACATCGCCATCGAGCTGAAGGTGGTCGCGACGATCGGTTGAGATCGGGGATCAGACCCGGCTGCGGATCGCCCACAGGTCGGGGAAGACGGCCTTGAACAAGGAGCCCTTCAGGTACTCGACGCCGGGAGACCCGCCCGTGCCGCGCTGGTCGCCGATGGTCCGTTCGACCATCTTGACGTGGCGGTAGCGCCACTCCTGCAGCCCTTCGTCGAAATCGGTCATCAGCTCGAGCAGGATCGAGACATCCGGATGCGCCCGGTAGAGGCGCAGGAGCGCCTCCTGGATCGTCGCGTCCGGCTCGTTGGGCCGCGTCACGTCGCGCGTCTTGAGCGCCGCCGGGATCGCCACGCCGCGCGTTTCCAGGAAGTCGTAGAAATGATCGACGAGCGAGCGCTCCCTGAGCCGCCTCTCGAGCCGGGCACGCGCGGGACTGCCGGGCGGCTGATACTTGAACATGTCGGCGCGTTTGTGGCCGAGCAGGAACTCCAGCTCGCGGAACTGCTCCGACTGGAACCCGCTGGCGGTCTCGAGGCGGTCGCGGAAGGCGAAGAACGACATCGGCGTCATCGTCTCCAGGATGTCGATCTGGGCCACCAGCGTCTTGAGGACCATCCGCACCCGCTTGAAGGTGGCGATCGCGCCGAACAGATCCCCCGCCGAGAAGTCCCTGGCGATCTTGCCGAACTCGTGCAGCAGCAGTTTGAACCAGAGCTCGTACACCTGGTGGATCACGATGAACAGCGTCTCGTCGTGCTCCGGGGGGCTGGATTGCGGCTGCTGCAGGTCGAGGAGCTGGTCGAGCTTCAGATACCTGGCGTAGGTCAGTTCCATCGGATCACCCCCGGATCAGCCAGAACAGGAGCAGCACGGCGAGGAGCAGGGCACCGGCGGCCGCCGAGACCAGCGCCCGCCCCTGGCGCTCGGCGCGCCGGCGCGCCTCCGCGTACGGGATCAGGCTGAAGGAGATCATCATGTAGAGCGGCACGAACCAGGACGGGAAGAGACGGTGCAGACCCTTCTCCAGCCCCTTCTTCGCGCGGAACAGCCGCGATCCGGTGTGCCGCTTCATCTCCTCGAAATTGGCGATCGACAATTCGGCCAGGGCGTCGGTATGCTCCCTGCGCAGGGCCTCGAAGGTCGCGAAGACCGTCTCCCAGTCGGGCGCGTGCCGCCTCAGGCAGTCGTCCAGGATCACGCAGTCCTCGAAGGCGGCGTTCGCTCCCTGCCCGTGGAACGGGACGACGGCGTGGCAGGCGTCGCCGAGCAGGCAGACCCGGCCGCGGTAACGCCACGGGCTGCAGCGGATCGTCACCATCGACCCGGTCGGGTTCTCGAAAAACTGCGCCGCCAGATCGGGCATGAGAGGGACGGCGTCCGGGAAGGCGCTCCCGAAGAAGCGGTGGACCTCCCCCTCCGTGGTCAGGTCCGCGAAGCTGTTCTCCCCTTCGAACGCCAGGAAGAGCGTGCAGGTGAACGACCCGTCCCGGTTCGGCAGGGCGATCATCATGAAGCCGCCGCGCGGCCAGATGTGCAGTGCGTTCTTCTCCAGGAGGAACTGCCCGCCGGGGCCGGGAGGGATCGTCAGTTCCTTGTAGCCGTGCGACAGGAACGATTGCTGATAGTCGAACCGGTCCTGCTTCGTGAGCTGCCGGCGCACGACCGAATGGGCGCCGTCGGCGCCGATCACCACGTCTCCCGCGACCCGGTGGCGCTCGCCGGTGATCGGGTCGAGCAGCGAGACCTCTCCCGATTCGAGATCGATCCCCTGGCACTTCATTCCGAAGGCGAAGCGGACGTTTGGCAGCCTCTCCGCGGCCTGCAGCATGGCGACGTTCAGGTCCCCCCGGGCGACCGAGTTGTTGACCTGGTCCGCCTCGGTCCCGTACGGCTGGAAGGCGGTGGGTCCATGCTGGGAGTGGATCATCCTGCCGCGCATTGGTACCGCCATGGCGAGGACCTCGCGCGCGAGGCCGACCCGCTCGAGGGCGTGGATGCCGCGGGCGGAGAGGGCCAGGTTGATCGAACGGCCCCCCAGGAGCGGGCCGTGGCGCGGATCGGGCCTCAGCTCGAAGCCGCGCACGGTGTAGCCGGCTCTCCCCAGGAGGATCGCCATGAGCGATCCCCCCAGGCCGGCGCCGACGAGGACGACCGTTCCCCTGTCCGGTACGGCGGCCGGGCCGGTCCCCGTGCCTCCGGACGCGGTCATCTCCCGTTCCTCTCCAGGAACCGGGCGAACTGCCAGATCTCCTGGAAGCGATTGTAGAGCGGCGCCGCCGAGACCCGGAGGATGTCGGGCTCGCGGAAATCACAGGCCACTCCGGCCGAGGCGAGCGCCGCCACGAGGTCGCGCGGGGCGCGGCGGACGCGCAGGGAGATTTGGCAGCCGCGTCGCGCGGGGTCCCGGGGGGTGATCACCTCGATCCGTCCGTCTGCCCGAGTGTCGATCAGGCGCAGGAGGTAGTCGGTCAGCCGTTCCGATCTGGCCCGCAGCGCCTGCATGCCGGCCTCGTCGAAGATCGCCAGGGATGCGAGGAGGGGGGCCATCGACAGGATTGGCGGGTTACTGACCTGCCAGCCGGCGGCCCCCCTCTGCGGCAAGAACTCGGGACGCATGGCGAAGCGGGTCTCCGGGTCGTTCCCCCACCAGCCGGCGAAGCGCGGAAGTGTCCGATCGTCGCCGTGCGCCTGGTGGACGAAGCAGCCGCCGACCGCCCCCGGGCCCGCATTCAAATACTTGTAGGAGCACCAGACGGCGAAGTCGACTTGCCAGTCGTGCAACCTCAGGACGACATTCCCGGCGGCGTGGGCGAGGTCGAATCCGACACGGCACCCTTGCCGGCGGGCGGCGGCGGCCAGCCGCTCCATGTCGAAGACCTGGCCCGTCAGGTACTGCACCCCCGGCAGGAAGACCAGGGCGATTTCGCCTCCGCGCTCCTCCAGCAGCCTCTCGACATCCTCGGTGCGCAGGATCGACTCCCCGGGCCGGGGCCGGGCCAGCAACAACGATGTCTCGGGATCGAGGCCGTGGTGGCGGATGCGTGAGGTCATGGCGTAGTGGTCCGATGGGAAGGCGCCGGCCTCGATCAGGATGACGTGGCGGCTCTTCGTCGGGCGGTAGAAGGTCGCCAGCATCAAGTGAAGGTTGACGGTGAGCGAATTCATCATCACCACTTCGCCGGGCAGGGCGCCGACCAGGCGCGCGCCGCTCTCCAGGAACCGCTCGTGGTACGAGTACCAGGGGTTCCTGGCCTGGAAGTGCCCCGCCACGCCCAGGCGGGACCAGTCGTCGAGCTCCTGCGCCACGATCGCGCGCGCCGACCTCGGCATCAGGCCAAGCGAATGGCCGCACAGGTAGACCAGCGTCGAGCCGTCCACGCTTACGGGGATCTCGAACCGGTCGCGGAACGGGCTCAGGGGATCTTCGGCATCCAGCCTGAGGGCCTCGTCTTCGTCCGGCCGGGACTCCCGCGGCGTCACGCCGGGAACTCCTCGCGCCGCCGGCCGAGGAACTCCAGCGCCGTCCCGGCCAGGAGCCGCTCGCGCATCGCGGGCGTCAGGTCTTCCATCGTCTCGATCATCCGGCCGGGGACCGCCTCGCCGAGAGGGAACGGGTAGTCCGATCCGAGGGCGATCCTCTCCGGGCCGATCAGGCGCAGAAGCGAGCGCAGCGCGTCGGGATCGTGGACCAGGGCATCGACGTAGAACTTCCCCAGGTAGGTGCGCGGGCCGACCCGGTTGTCGACGGCGCAGAGATCGGGCCGGGCGCGGAACCCGTGCTCGATCCGGCCGATCGTCCCGGGAAACGCGCCGCCGCCGTGGGCGAAGCCGACCCTCAGTCGCGGCAGCCGCTCGAGGACGCCGCCGAAGATCAGGGAGCAGATGGCGAGCGAGAGCTCCGCCGGCATCCCCACGAGCCAGGGCAGCCAGTACTTCGGCATCCTCTCCGATCCCATCATCTCCCACGGGTGGACGAAGACGGCGGCGCCGAGCTCCGCGGCCCGGCGGAAGACCGGAAAGAGCTCCGGCTGATCGAGGTTCCAGGCGTTGACGTGCGTCCCGATCTGCACGCCCGCCAGGCCCAGCTCGCGGACGCACCTCTCCAGCTCGCTCGTGGCGAGGTCGGGGTCCTGCATCGGCAGGGTGCCGAGCCCGACGAAGCGCCTCGGTTGGGCGAGGACGGTCGCGGCGATCTGGTCGTTCAGCATCCGGGCCAGATCGAGAGTGTCCTTCGGCTTGGCCCAGTAGGAGAACATGACCGGCACGGTCGACAGGACCTGCACGCCGACGCCGTGACGATCGCACTCCTCCAGGCGCCTGCGCGGGTCGAAGCAGGTGTCGGGGACCTCCCGGAACAGGGTCCCATCGATCATCAGGCGCGCCGCCCCCGGACGGTGGTGCTCCATGAGCACGAAGCCGCCGTAGCCGTAGCGCTCGCGCAGATCGGGCAGCAGGGGGGGGAGGATATGGGTGTGGAGATCGATCTTCAGGGCGAGACCCTACCGCACTTCCTGCACGTGCGCAGCGACTCGTCGTTCCGGAAGCCCTCGAGGATCGGCTTGAGCTGCGAGCCGAGGTCGGTGACGTGCAGCGCCGCCTCGTGCAGGGTCGCGCCG
>JBIOWS010000109.1:0-2536 GCA_044868745.1 Candidatus Polarisedimenticolia bacterium | reverse complement strand
ACCCTGGCGCGCCTGGAGTCGGGTGGCGACCTGACGATCCTGGTCAGGATGGCGGAGCTGTTCATCATGCTGGGGAGGGCCGCGGACGGAGTCCGCTATTTCGAAGGGCTGCCGCCTCCTCCCGGAGCGGAGGTGAGGAAGGAGGTCGGGCTGCGGGTCGCACTGGGCATGGTATACTCCGCCGCCGGGCGCCTCAAGGAGGCGGAGGGATCGCTCCTCAAGGCCCTCGCCCTCGACCCCACCTCCATCGCTGCGATGCAGGAGCTCTTCTCCCTTTACGACGCGCAGTCGCGAGCCCCGGAGCTGGAGCCAAGAATCAGGGCCGCCCTGGCGCGCGAGCCGCGCTCACCGATGCAGCACAACTGGCTTGGCCTCGTGCTGAGGCGGCGCGGGGATCTGAAGGGGTCGGAGGCCGAATTCAAAAGCGCCCTCAAGGCCGCTCCCGATCTGGTGGGGGCGATGGCCAACCTCGGATCGCTGTACCTGCAGCAGGGGAAGGTAGGCGATGCGGTGGTGATCCTGAAGCGCGCCGTGGACAGGGATCCACGCAACCTGGAGTCCCGGACGAACCTGATCGTCGCCTTGGGGGCGAGCCGTGACCCGGAGGGGGCGAAAAGCCAGGTCGAACAGGCGGAGGCTGCCGGACAGCGGAATCCTCTGTTCTACAACGCCCTCGCTTACGCCCTCCAGATGAACGGCCGGAGCGAAGAGGCCCTGGCGGCGGTACGCGAATCGCTCAAGATCGATCCTCGGCAGGCCGACGCTCGCAGGCTGCAGGCGGAAATCGAGCGCGGCCGCCCGGTCGAAGCGCTGCCGTACAGGTGAACGGATGATCGCGCGGCTGTGCGGCACGCTACTGGACAAGCAGCCCGGTGCCGCTGTCGTCGACGTGGGGGGTGTGGGGTACCAGGTCACTATCCCTCTGTCGACGTATTACGACCTGGGGGACCCCGGCAGCCGCGTCGAGCTGCACGTGTACACCCACGTCCGTGAGGACGTGCTGGCACTGTTCGGCTTCAGAACCCGTCGGGAGAAGGCTCTCTTCGCCCGCTTGATTGGGGTCAGCGGTGTCGGGCCGAAGACGGCTCTTGCGGTTCTCTCCGGATTGGGCAGCGACGAGCTGATCGTCGCGGTCCGGGAGCGGGACGTCGGGCGCCTCTCCTCCATCCCCGGTGTCGGCCGCAAGACGGCGGAAAGGATTCTCCTGGACCTTGCCGACCGCCTGGACGGCCCGGAGACCTCGATCGAGAGCGACCCGGAGGACGGGAGCCGGCGCGGGACGCCGGCCGCGGTGCGGCAGGATCTGGTCTCCGCCCTGGTAAACCTCGGCTACAATGCGCGCGTCGCTGCGGACGTCACCGGTCGCGTCCTGAAAGGTGCGGCGCGGGACGCCGCGCTGCCGGCTCCGCCGTTCGAGTCCCTGCTTCGCGAGACACTCAAAATTCTGTCCCGCTGAAGGGAGCTTCCTTGGAACATGGTTCCGCGAAGGAACGACTCCTCGACCCCGACCCCCTGACCGAGGACCGCAGCCAGGAGATCACCCTCCGCCCGCGCAGCCTGGATGAGTACGTCGGCCAGGAGCGGATCAAATCGAACCTGAGAGTCTTCATCAGGGCGGCGCTCAAGCGCCGCGAGCCGCTCGACCACGTGCTGTTGTATGGTCCTCCGGGCCTGGGCAAGACCACCATCGCCTATATCCTCGCCCACGAGATGGGTGCCTCGATCCGGAGCACCTCCGGCCCGGCGATCGAGCGGGCGGGCGACCTGGCGGCGATCCTGACCAACCTCGAGGGGGTCGGATTGCTGTTCATCGACGAGATCCACCGGCTGCACCCCGCCCTGGAGGAGATCCTCTACCAGGCGATGGAGGAGTTCCGGATCGACATCGTCATCGGGCAGGGCCCGAGCGCCCGGACGGTGAAGCTCGACCTGCCGCGCTTCACGCTCGTCGGCGCCACGACGCGCATCGGGCTACTCACCGGGCCGCTGCGCGACCGCTTCGGGATCGTCCACCACCTCGACTTCTATCCGGTAGATGACTTGGTGCGGATCGTCGAGCGCTCGGCGCGGATCCTGGGTGTTGTGCTGCAGCGCGAGGGTGCGGAGGAGATCGCCCGCCGATCGCGCGGCACGCCGCGCATCGCCAACCGGCTGCTGCGACGGGTGCGGGATTTCGTCCAGGTCGAGGCGGACGGCAGAATCAGCGGTGCTGCCGCCGAACTGTACCTGGAGCGCCTGGAGGTCGACCGCTATGGCCTCGACCAGCTCGACCGCAAGATCCTCCTGACCATCCAGGAGAAGTTCGACGGCGGCCCGGTGGGCCTCAACACCATCGCCGCCGTTCTCGGCGAGGAGCGCGACACGATCGAGGAGATCTACGAACCGTACCTGATGCAGATCGGCTTCCTCGACAGGACCTCCCGCGGCCGCCGCATCACCCCGCGGGCCCTGGAGCACCTCGGCCTGCCGCACCGCGCAGGTCAGCCCCGCCTCTGGGAGTAGCCTCCTCCGCAGCCTGAAGCAGCTGTCCCGAAGA
>JBIOWS010000108.1:0-7640 GCA_044868745.1 Candidatus Polarisedimenticolia bacterium | reverse complement strand
GCGCAGCCAGGCGGTCAAGATAGTCGTTGTACTGCCGCGCCCCCTCTCCCAGTGCGACGGTGGTCAGGTCGATCTCTCCCGTCCGCACCAGGTGCAGGAGGACACCCGGCGGACCACTGAACGCCGCCAAGCGGAGCATCGGCTCTCCGCCGCTGGTCCCCGACGCGGCCGGCGAGAAAATTTCGCTCACGATCGCGCCGTCGAGTCGATCTTCATCGCCGCGCGGACCAGTTCCATGGTGCCCCGCGCCTCGGCGCGCGCGCGGCGATCACCCTCGGCGATGATGTCAAGCGCCCGGTGTCGGTCGCGGAGGAGCCGGCTTCGGCGCTCCTGCAGTGGAGCCAAGACCGGCTCCAGGTGCCCCAGGAGAAACGACTTGCAATCGACGCAGCCAATCCCGGCACGCCGGCATTCGACGTTGACCAAGTCCAGAGTCCCTTGGGTCGAAAAGGCCCTGTGCAGGTCGTAGACGGGACACACGTCAGGATTGCCCGGATCCTGCCGAGTCTTGCGTGCCGGGTCTGTCACCATCTTCAGGATCTTGTGGCGGATCACTTCCGGCGGGTCAGCGAGGTTGAGCGCGTTCCCGTAGGATTTGCTCATTTTGCGACCGTCAGTGCCGGGGACGCGAGGCATGCGCGTGGTCAGGGCCTGCGGCTCCGGGAACACCTGGCCGTACAAGGAATTGAAGCGCCGCGCGATCTCCCTGCACAGCTCAAGGTGGGACAGTTGGTCTTCCCCCACCGGGACCTGCTCGGCCCGATAGATCAGGATGTCGGCGGCCTGCAGCACCGGGTACCCGAGGAAGCCGTAATTCGTCAGGTCACGGTTGGTGACCTGCTGCTGTTGCTCCTTGTAGGTCGGAACTCTCTCCAACCAGGCCAGCGGAACGATCATCGACAGGAGGAGATGCAGCTCGGCGTGCTCGGGGACGTGCGACTGCACGAAAATAGTGCAGCGCTCCGGGTCGAGGCCCGCTGCCAGCCAATCGATCGCCATGGACACGATGTCGTCCCTGAGACGGGATGTATCCGCGTACTCGCTCGTCAGCGCGTGCCAATCGCAGATGGCGAAGAAACACTCGTGCGACTCTTGCAGCCTGATCCAGTTCTCCAGGGCCCCGAGCAGATGACCGAGGTGCATCGGGCCGGTCGGCCGGAAGCCGGACAGCACCCTGGGCCGCGGGCGCATCATGACGCCCTCGTTCGTCCCATCAAGATCTCCTGACCGAGACCGAATTGATGATGTTGATAGCCGTCGTAATTCGGCTCAGCTTGCGGCCCCTTTTCTGAATCGCCTGGGTGTCCTCCTGCGGCACCTGCTCGGACCGAGCCTCCTTCTGGACCCTGTCCAGCTCGAACAGGAGCTGCTTGAGCTCCCCTTGCGTAAATTTCTTGAAACTATTTGCGTTGACCAGGATCAGTCCCTCCGCAATGTCCCGCGACATGGCGAATGCTGATCCGCCGATGAAGTTACCCACTCGAGCCTCCTTGCGCGTCGATCCCGTACCGCGACCACTTCCTCTCGACCAGCTCGAGTGTGGCCGCCTCGTGACGGATCTCCTCCGGCCATTCCCGCGAAAACCCTTCGGAAGGCCATTTGCGCGTGGCATCCACTCCCATGTGCGATCCGAATTGCGGCAGCCGCGAGGAGTGGTCCAGGACATCGACGGGCCCCAGGACGAATTCTACGTCGCGTTCGGGATCGATGTGGTTCAGAACCTTCCAGGACACCTCTCCCAGATCCTGCACGTCGACGTCGTCGTCCACCACCAGGATCACCTTGCTGAACATAGCCTGGCCCATGCCCCAGATCGCGTGCATCACCTTGCGCGCGTGCCCGGGGTAGCGCTTGCGCATGGACACGATGATCAAATTATGGAAAATACCTTCGGCCGGCATGTTGATGTCGGCGATCTCGGGCAACTGCCGTCTCATGATTGGCAGGAACACCCTCTCGATCGCCTTGCCGATGTAATAGTCCTCCATCGGCGGCGGACCAACGATGGTCGTCTGATAGATTGGCCGCTCGCGGTGCGTCAGGCAGGTCAGATGGAAGACGGGATAGTCGTCCGCAAGCGAGTAGTATCCCGTGTGGTCGCCGAACGGACCCTCACGCCTGCGCTCCTGCGGATCCACGAAGCCTTCCAGGACGATCTCCGCTGTCGCCGGCACCTCCACGTCCACGGTCACCCCCTTGACCATCCTGACCGGCTCTCGCCGCACAAACCCCGCCAGAAACATCTCGTCCACGTCGTCCGGTAAAGGAGCCGCCGCCGCAAAGGTCAGGGCCGGATCACAACCGATGGCGCAGGCGACCTCGAGGCGCTGCCGACGCTCTTCGGCCCGGCGGTGATGGTGCGCTCCGTGTTTATGGATCTGCCAGTGCATCGCGGCCGTCCGCTCGTCGAAGACCTGCATGCGGTAGATGCCGCAATTCCTCCTGCCTGTCTCCGGATCGCGCGTGAAGACGAGCGGGAGCGTGACGTATCGCCCCGCGTCGCCAGGCCAGCACTTGATGACCGGAAGTGTCAGAAGCGACGGGGTCTCCCGCTCCACGACCTCCTGACATGGCCCCTTCTTGACCGAGGTAGGGAAGAGGTCCGCGAGGTCCTTCAGCCTGGGAAGCATGCGAATCTTGTCGAGCAGCGAGGCTGGTGCCTTCCCGTCCAGCAGGACGTCGATTCGCTCTCCGAAAGAGTCGAGATCCTCCACCTCCAGGGCGAGTTTCATCCGGGACATCGACCCGAGCGCGTTGATCAGTACCGGTATGTCATAACCGATCGGGTTCTGGAACAGGAGGGCCGGTCCGCCGCCGGGGAACTTGCTGACGCGATCGGTGACCGCGCTGATTTCGAGGTCGACGCAGACCGGCTCGGGAACGCGCACCAACTCGCGGCGGGAGTCCAGCAAACCGAGGTAGGCGCGCAGATCCTCGTGGGCCACAGGCGGCCCCTCAGGACCGCCCGGCTGAGGCCGAGGTGCGCACCGGGCGCCCAGCCGTACTGTCGGAAGACTTGAAGATGAGCGAGACCATGCCCAGGCCCACTTTGTCTCCGGTGCGGATGGGCGCTGGCTTCCCGGCGGTCAGCCTCTGGCCGTTGATGAAGGTCCCGTTCAGGGCTCCGACCTCCTCCGACAGAAGGAAAGCGTCGTTTTCCAGCACGATCTTGGCGTGCCGGCGGGAAACCGACCGGTTGATGTCCACCTGGGTGAGGTCGATCTCGGGTCGCGTCCCCGTCACCGGGTCGTATCGGCCGATCAAGGCGGACGGGCCGGTAATCGGGAAGTGGCGCGATCCCCCTTCGAGCACGAGGACAGCCACGGCGCCCTGCGGGACCGACACCTCTCCGATCGGTCGGGGCGACGCCTGCACCCCTGCCGCGGGGGGCGACTCCGCCGAGGGGGCAGGAACTTCGGCGGGTCGATCGATGTCAACCGCGGTGACCCGCCCGGTCGTTGCAGGTCTCCCTGCCGACGAGACGCGTGACAGCAGCTCGATCTTGCGATTGGCCTCCTGGAGCCGATTGCTCAGCTTGCGAAGCATGCGAACGGCGATTTCGATGTTCCCGCGGATCATTTTGTCGAACGTGGTGCTGTTGATCTCGATCAGCTCCGCATCATCCAACACCTCCGCCGAGGCAGTGCGTGGCAGGCCTTCCAGAACGGCGATCTCTCCGAAGAAGTCCCCCTTCTCCATGATCGCCAGCTCCTGCTTGATGCCGCCGAATTCACGGTACACGCGTACGGCCCCCGACTGAATCACGTACATCTCGGTTCCCAGGTCCCCCTCCCTATAGATCGTGGCGCCCTTCTTGTGGCGCACAGTGAGATCTTTGAACGGGTCCTTGGCCATTGCGCTATTCCTTTGCCCACGATGGACTTACGCGTGCCGACCGGTGGCGATAATAATGGAACCCCGAAGAGCTTGTCAAACCTTGCGGTCGATCGGACGACCACGCTTTGGCTTACAATTCGGGAGAGATGCGACCAGTCCGCAGCCACCTCTTGGCGCTCATCGCGCTGATGGCTCTCCTCGCGCCGGGGACGTCTTTTGCCGCTCCGCGTGTGGTGATCCCCGCGACCCAACTCACCCTCCTCTGGCCGTTGGAGGTACCGGGGACCCTGTTGTCTTCGTTCGGCGAATACCGTTACGACCATCTGCACGCCGGAATAGACATCTCGACCGAAGGGGCGACCGGCTACAAGGTACTGGCGGCGGCGGCCGGGGAGGTCTACCGACTCAAGGTGGAATGGCGCGGATACGGCCGGGCACTCTACCTGCGACATCCTGGGGGGCGTTTCACCGTCTATGGACATCTGGAGAGGTTCGATGACGCACGACTGCGCCTGGAGCGACTCGTCGCGCGCCGGCAGTCGGAGGCAGGGACACGGTACCCTGGCGACATTTACCTCAATCCGCCCCTCCGGGTCCGACGCGGCCAGGTGATCGGCTACTCCGGGGAATCGGGTGTTGGCCTCCCGCACCTGCACTTCGAGGTTCGCGACGGGGAGGATTCGCCGGTCAACCCGTTCCAGTCCGGCCTTCGACCTCCCCTGGACCGCCTGCGGCCTATCCTGGAACAGCTCGTCGTCACATCGGCCAGCGAGGAGACCTTTATCGACGGCGTCCTGCGGGAGAAGACGTTTCCCCTGAGGCGAAACGGTGAAAACCTCACCTCCGACGATCCGGTGCGCGTCAGCGGTCCGTTCTTGGTCTCCCTCACCGCCCACGACCCCGCGGGCGCCGACGGGAGGGCGGGGGTGCAATCGATCCATATGACGATCGATGGCACGGCGCGTTACCACATCGCCTTCCGCTCGTTCCGCTTCGAGCAATATCCGCTCTCGGGGCTGATCTACGACCACCGGCTCAGCCGGCTGGGTCCCGCGACGTTCACCTACCGTCTGGTTCGACTGCCCGGGAACGACCTGGCCACGAGCGCGGACCGATCTGTCGATCTCTGGCCGGAGTCGATCTACCCCGGCTCGATCCTGCTCGCGGCCGGCCGCCACCTGATGGAAATCGCTGCGCGCGACGCAGCGGGCAACCAGAGCATGGCGAGGATCTGTGTCCTGGTTGCGAGCCCTTCGCGACCCAGGATCTTGACGATCGACAGGCCGGCCGGGCTCGAGCCGGTCGCCCGCCTGGTGCTCGATCCACTGGCGGAAGAGCCCGGACCGACTCGCGACGCCCTCCCCTGCCTCTCCGGCGCGCGCGGGGTGCAGGCGGAGGTTTGGTCCGGCTCGGGAGATCAGTTTCTGCCAGCTACCTGTGATGTCAGCGAGGGGATTTGGGTCTGCCGACTTCCCACCCCTGGAAACGGAGCGATCGGCCGTGTGATGCGCCTGCGCGAGACGCGCCTTGGCGTTCCGGGCCCGTGGGAAATCGCCGCCCCAAAAGAGGGGACGACCGCCGTCCTTCACGGAGACGATCTGCGGCTCGATTTCTGGCCGGGGTTCCTGGACGTCCTGCTCAACACCGAGAGCCCGGCGGCCGGTCAGGCTTTTATCGGTGCCGGCCCCGATGCCCGGCCGATGCTCCCGCTCACATACCGGGACGGCCTCAGGCTCGGCGCCGCCATAGGTTACCGGAGCCTTTCCCAGTTCTCGCCTGTGACCATCTTGGGCGGGTCGCGCGGGATCGTCGCAACCCTGGCTCTGGACGCCCGCCATCTCAGGACAGACGAGCCGCTGCGCTACCTCGGCCCTGGATTCGCGATCGATCTCCCCGCGGGGAGTCCTTTCTTCCCCGGACCTCTGATCGTCCGCACGGAGAGTGCCGCCGGCGAGAGCGCGCTGCCGTCCGTGTCCGACGCCGTCGACCTTCTCCCACCGGGGGAAGCCCTGCGGGAACGGGCGACGCTGACCTTCGATCTCGATCCGGAGGCGGTCGATCCAACCGCTCTCGGGATTTATCGGTGGGATCCATTCCGATCGCGTTGGAGTTACGAAGGAGGGGAGCCCGATCCGTCTGGGAGATCGCTGTCGGTCCGTTTTCGCCGCTACGGCCGCTTCGCCATGCTCCAGGACGCCTCTCCCCCGGTGGTCACCGGAGTGCACCCGGGCGACGGGTCGAGCGACGTAAGGCGTCGCCCGCGGATTTGGGCGCGCGTCGAGGAGGAGGGCAAGGGCCTCGACTTCGACGGCGTCCGCTTCATCCTGGACGGCAAGCCTCTCGACTCAGAGTTCGATCCTGACCGGGGATGGTCGAAGGTCCTGCAGACGCCGAGTCTCTCCCCGGGCCTGCACCGGCTCGAAGTGAAGGCGGTCGACCTCGCCGGCAATCCCTCCGAGCCCGTCGAGGCCACCTTTACCGTTCGCTAGACGCTCAGGATCGATTCGCAGACCTGCCTCACCGATCGCGTCTTGGCGGTGAACATTTCCAGGAGCCGCTTGCCGGGATGGCCGGCGGCGGCCGGATCGAGGTTGAGGGCCAGGTCGATCTCGGCGAGCCGGTCCGGATCGCCTGGGAGGTAGGGAAAGGGGCGGTCGTGGATCAGGCGGATCTGGTGGTCCAGCGCCCTGAGGTAGAGGTAGGACTCGTAGAGGACCTGCATGTGTTCCCGGGAGAGGTGGCCGAGACTGTTCAAGTACGTCAGGAGCCTCAGAGTGTCCTTGTCCGGTGGATTACGCACGCTGTGGCGCAGCTGCAGGAATTCGATCGCGAAGTGGATGTCGAGGATCCCCCCCGCCCCCAGCTTGGCGCTGGTCTGGCCCCCTTGCGTGCGCGCCATCTCCTTCAGGAGAAGCTGGCGCATTCCTTCGACCTCAGAGGAGATGACCCGCGGTCCCCGCTCCCGCCCTGCCTCCAGGATGATCGCCTCGACCTCCTCGACGGTTCGCCGGCCGAGATCCGGGTCGCCCGCCACGCACCGCGCCTTGAGAAATGACTGCATCTCCCAGACCTCCGCCTCGCAGCGGAAATAGTCGCAGAGAGAATCCGCAGAGGAGACCAGATCCCCTTCGCGGCCGGAGGGACGCAGCCTGAGGTCGACCTTGTAGAGCTGACCGTCGCGGCTCAGCGTCGTGAGGATGCGCACGATTCCCTCGCACCAGAGCCGGGCCGCGACCCTCGCATCGTGCCCTTCGCCCGCGGTCGCACCCGGCTCGTGCACGAATACGAGGTCGAGATCGGAGCCGTAGTCCATCTCGCGGTACCCCAGGCGCCCGAGACCCAGAACAGCGAGGCGTAGATCGGGCGGCGCCGTGTGCCCTTGACTCTCCAATTCACTCCGGGCCAGGACGACGGCCGCCTCGAGCGCGGCCTCGGCGAGATCCGAGAGGCTCTTGAGGACTTCGCGCAGCGTCGCCTGGCTGTTGATGTCCCTGATGGCGATGATGGCGAGCGCCTCCTGGTGGCATCGCCGCAGTTTTCCGGCGCGGACCCGGACACTCCCTTCGCCCCGAACGGTTTCCAGGAGGAGACTCCGGTACTCACCGGCCCCGGGGGTCTTGAGAATGGCCCTCCGGTGCTCGAGATGGAGCAGGATGGCGGGTTGTCGGATCAGGAGGGCTGCAAGAAAATCGCTGCGCCCGAGCAGCCGCAGTGTGGGACCCAGGATCTCGCGCCTCGAGAGGCAGCGAAGCAGGGCATCGGAATCGGCAGCGAGGCTCGAGAAGAGCCTCTCCAGGTTCTCA